>JAJBVJ010000072.1 GCA_020859875.1 Rikenellaceae bacterium | reverse complement strand
TTACAACGCCGTTTATATTCTGTGTGAAGCTTCCCGTGGACTGGGAGGGCCCGGCAATGACGCTGAACTGCGAAAGATCGGGCGGCAGAAACCTCTCGGGACGCTTATTGACTGTAAACTCTACTTTGAAAACATTGCCCGCGGCCACCATGCTGGGCACATTCGCTTCGAATTGCACGTTCTGCGCAGCAAGAAAGGTGGGAAATATTAAAAATAATACAAGCAGTATCTTCGATCGCATCGTTATCCTGTTTTTCCATGCAAAAATAAACAAAATTTACTCGAAAGGACACCTCCAGCATTCGGCCGCTCTCCTGCACAATATCCCATATTGTGCAACGTAAAACCGGCTCCTTTATTATCCCCGCCGCAAGGACTGCAAGACAAAAGCGGCGAAATCCGCCGCTTTTGTCTGCTTTCGAGGCTTTTAATGCTTGAATTCCTCGAAGAAGTCGTTACCCTTGTCGTCTACGATTATAAAGGCCGGGAAATTCTCTACGTATATTTTCCTTACGGCCTCCATGCCCAGCTCCGGGAAGTCTATCACCTCTACACTTTTTATGCTCTCCCGGGCAAGCACTGCGGCCGGCCCACCGATAGACCCGAGGTAAAACCCGCCGTACCTTGCGCATGCATCGGTCACCTGGCGGGTGCGGTTGCCTTTGGCCACCATCACGAGCGAGCCACCGGCGGCCTGGAACTCACCCACGTAGGAGTCCATCCGGCCTGCCGTCGTGGGGCCGAAACTTCCCGAGGCCATTCCCGACGGCGTCTTAGCAGGCCCGGCATAATAAACCGGGTGCTTTTTCATATATTCGGGCATGGGCGCTCCGCTGTCGAGCAGCTCCTTTATTTTTGCATGGGCTATATCCCTTGCCACCACGAGGGTACCTTTGATATTGAGCCTGGTTTTAATCGGGTATTTCGAGAGGGTCTCCATCACCTTATCCATCCCCTGGTCGAGATCTATGTCTACCGCCGGGGTCATTGCGGGCGGCTGAGCGGGCAGGAAACGGGACGGATTCTTTTCGAGCTGTTCGAGGAATATACCATCCGCTGTGATCTTAGCCTTTATATTGCGGTCGGCGCTGCAGCTCACACCCATGCCCACCGGGCACGAGGCGGCATGGCGCGGCATACGAATAACCCGAACGTCGTGCACCAGATATTTCCCGCCGAACTGGGCACCTATTCCGCTGTCGATACAAATTTGTTTCACCTTTTCTTCCCATTCGAGATCGCGGAAAGCCCGGCCGCCTTCGTTGCCGCAGGTGGGCAGATGGTCGAAATATCCCGCCGAGGCCTTCTTTACCGCGGCGAGGTTCGCCTCGGCCGATGTACCCCCTATCACTATGGCCAGGTGGTAGGGAGGACATGCCGATGTCCCCAGATCCTTTATATGCTCCTTTATGAAAGCCGTAAGCGACTTTTCGTTCAACAGGGCCTTCGTCTGCTGATAAAGGAAAGTTTTGTTGCCCGAACCGCCCCCTTTGGTCATAAAGAGAAACTTGTACTCCATGCCGGGTGTGGAGTAAATATCTATTTGCGCAGGAAGGTTATTGCCGCTGTTCTTCTCGTCGAACATCGTAAGGGGAACCACCTGCGAATAACGAAGGTTTCTCTCCTTATATGTTTCGTATACCCCCCTGGAGATATATTCCGCATCCTCGACTCCGGTATAAACATCCTCCCCCTTTTTACCGATCGCTATGGCCGTGCCGGTGTCCTGGCAGGTGGGCAGCTCTCCCTCGGCCGATACTACCTGGTTTATAAGAAGGGTATATGCCACGAACTTGTCGTTGTCCGTCGCCTCGGGATCGTTCAGGATGTCGGCCACTTTCTGCAAGTGTGATGCCCGCAGATAGAACGACACGTCGGTGTAGGCTTCCCGTGCAAGAAGTTCCAGCCCTGCCGGGTCGACTTTGAGTATCCTGCGGCCGTCGCATTCGATGACTTTTATATAATCTTTGGTAAGAAGCCTGTACTGAGTGTCGTCCCCGCACAGGGAGAAGGGCTCCTGGTAAATGAAATCGGACATATTTAAGTTTGTTATGATTAGCAACGATAAAACAGTGCAAAGATAGTGTTTTCCAAAGATCGTTAGCACGATAACAGAAATATTTACAGCCCTGCAAAAAGACAATCCCAATATTTGCATTCTCATTGCAAAACGGTTATAAAATTCCTACTTTTGTAGAATCTTTTAAAATCGGAGCATGCAGGAGAATATCTGTGGCAAGCCCTGTTTTAAACTCGAAACCGGATTATCGGAAAATAACCAAATAAACATAATTATGATTTCATACAAAGAATTAGGTCTCGTGAATTCGCGCGAGATTTTCAAAAAGGCCTTCGACGGCGGATATGCGATCCCGGCCTTCAACTTCAATAATATGGAGCAGCTCCAGGCAATCGTTTCCGCCTGCGTGGATGCAAATTCTCCGGTGATCCTCCAGGTGTCGAGCGGAGCCCGCCAGTATGCCAACCAGACGCTTCTGCGCTATATGGCTCAGGGTGCGGTAGAGTATGCAAAGGAACTGGGCAAAAATATTCCCATCGTCCTCCACCTCGACCACGGAAACTCTTTCGAGCTCTGTAAATCCTGTATCGAAATGGGCTTCTCGTCCGTGATGATCGACGGCAGCCACCTTCCCTACGAAGAAAATATAGCCCTCACCAAACAGGTCGTGGACTACGCCCACCAATTCGACGTTACCGTAGAGGGCGAACTCGGAGTGCTGGCAGGTGTCGAGGACGAGGTTTCGGCCGAGCACCACACCTATACCGAGCCCGACCAGGTAGTGGATTTCGTCACCCGCACGGGCGTCGACTCGCTCGCAATCTCGATCGGCACCTCACACGGGGCCAATAAGTTCAAACCCGAGCAGTGTACCCGAAATGCGGACGGCATCCTCGTTCCTCCCCCCCTTCGTTTCGACATTCTCGAAGAGATCGAAAAGAGGATTCCCGGATTCCCTATCGTGTTGCACGGCGCCTCCTCTGTTCCGCAGGAATACGTAGCTACTATCAACAAATACGGCGGTGCGCTCAAGGATGCTATCGGCATTCCGGAAGAGGAACTTCGCAAAGCGGCCAAATCGGCGGTATGCAAGATCAATATCGACAGCGACGGCCGTCTGGCCATGACCGCGGCGGTACGCGAAGTATTTGCAACGAAGCCAGCAGAATTCGACCCGCGCAAATATCTCGGCCCTGCCCGCGACGAGCTCAAAAAGCTCTATATGCACAAGTGCGAAAAAGTGCTGGGAAGCGCCGGAAAAGCGTAACATCCCCCTTTCTTTAATAATAAGCCCCTTCGGATTTCCGGAGGGGCTTATTGTGTGCGGCATTGCCCGGTGTATATTTTATGGGTATATTGTCCGATGAAAAATCCCCTCGGCGATTTTTACCTCAGCAGACCCGAACCTGCCAAAGGAACCCTCCTTGCTTTGAGAGGCATCATCCTGGATTTTGACCCTAATATTTCGGAAATGGTCAAATACGGTATGCCGTGTTTTCTCTATTCCGGAAAAATTCTCTGCTATCTTTGGACAGACAGGATAAGCGGCTGGCCTTATATCCTAATGGCCGACGGTAAATCGCTTACCCATCCCTCTTTGAAATCCGGTGGACGGGCCAAAATGAAAATTATGACGATCGATCCCGATGCAGACCTACCGGTCGACAAGATCGCGGATATACTCGCCCGGCCCGGAATCTGCATAAATACTGCCTCTAAAACTCCGGAGCGGGTTATGCAAAACCGTAATCCGCAATATCTTTGAATCCCCTCAGGAACTCTGCCGTTTCCATCCTCCTTTTCCCGGCCGCCTGCAGCTCTTCGATCACTATAAATCCCCCGTTGCATGCGACTTTTAGCAGGGATTTACCGTCCGTTATCACTGTGCCGTACACTCCCGGATGGCCGTGGTACTCTTTACTTGCCCTGTAAATTTTCACCTGCAGCGTATCCCCTGGAAGCACATCCTGGGCCGGACAACTTGCCACTGACCTTTCATCCTCCTCATTCAGCTCCGCTACCACGCACGGCTCATCCGTGTTTCTAACGAGATATCCCCATGCGGCCGGGTGGGGCGAAAGACCCCGGATGTGGTTATAAATTTCGTCCACCGGTCTGCCCCAACGGATATAGCAATCTTCCCGGTATATCTTGGGGGCAGGATTCGAAACTCCGCTTCGAGGCTGTGGTCTCAATTTGAGATTACCCGAAGCGATCATATTCACCGATTGTAGAACCAGTGCGGCTCCGGCCTCCATCAATTTATCGTGCAGCGTTCCTGCGGTGTCCTCCCCGGCGATCTCCACCCGGGTCGAATCTATAATATCGCCGGTGTCCATCCCGGCGTTTAGCATGAATGTGGTAACGCCGGTCACCCTTTCACCGTTCATCACGGCCCGGTTTATCGGGGCCGCGCCCCTGTAATCCGGAAGCAGCGACGCGTGAAGGTTGAACGTCCCGAACTTAGGAGCGGCGAATACGGCTTCGGGCAACATGCGAAAGGCGATCACGATCCCCAGTTCGGGCTCCCAGCCGTGCAGCGCTTCGAGGAAACCCGCGTCTTTGAGCTTCTCGGGCTGAAGCACCGGAAGGCCTGCCGAAAGGGCATATTGCTTTACGGGGCTCTGCTTTACCTTTAGCCCCCTTCCGGCCGGTTTGTCCGGAACTGTGACCACTCCCACCACGTTATACCCGTTTTCCACGAGGGTTTTCAACGGGAGGACGGCGAAATCGGGAGTGCCCAGAAATACTATCCGAAGCTCTTTACCGGTCATATTATAGCAGGCCCAGTTTGTGGCCCATAAGTTTTTCCTTTGTTTCGAGGTAGCGGCGGTTATGCTCGTTCGGCTCTATCACCAGTGGCATAATCTCGGTTATCGAAAGGCCGTAACCTTCCAGTCCGGTCCTTTTGAGCGGGTTGTTGGTCATAAGCCGCATCTTTCCCACGCCGAGTTCCCGAAGTATGCTCGCACCGACCCCGTAGTCCCTTTCGTCCACATGGAAGCCGAGTTTCAAATTCGCCTGAGCCGTATCGAGCCCCTCGTCCTGAAGTTTATAAGCCCTTATTTTATTGAAAAGCCCGATGCCGCGCCCCTCCTGGTTGAGGTACACAACAACACCCCGACCCTCTTTTTCGATGGTTTGCAGGGCTTTGTGGAGCTGCTGCCCGCAGTCGCACCGGCAAGAACCGAGAATATCTCCGGTGGCACAGGAGGAGTGCATGCGAACCGGGATGGGATCCTCTTCCGTCCACTCTCCTTTGAATATGGCCATGTGCTCGTAGCCGTTGCTTTTCTGACGGAACCCGACCACTTTGAAATTCCCCCACTCGGTGGGCATCTCGGCCGTATCTCCGCGTTCGACGATGGTTTCCCTCCGGAGGCGGTATTTTATAATATCCGCAATGGATACGATTTTTAGCTCGAACTTCCGGGCTATTTCAAGCAGGTCGGGCAAACGGGCCATGGTGCCGTCTTCGTTCATTATCTCGATCAGGGCTCCTCCCGGCCTGAGTCCGGCCAGACGGCAGAGGTCGACCACGGCCTCGGTATGGCCGGGCCTGCGAAGCACACCCTTGCTGCGGGCGCGTAATGGGAAGATATGCCCCGGCCTTCCCAGGTCGCTCGGACGGGTAGCCGGATCGACCAGGGCCCGGATTGTCTTGGCCCTGTCCGCAGCGGAGACCCCGGTGGTGCATCCCCCGCCGATCAGGTCTACCGAGACGGTAAAAGGCGTCCCCAGGATGGAGGTGTTGTCCGCAACCTGCATATCCAACTCCAGCTCGCGGCACCTCTCCTCCGTAAGGGGAGCGCACATCACCCCGCGGCCGTGGTGGAGCATAAAGTTCACGATCTCGGGAGTTATCTTTTCCGCGGCGACGATAAAGTCACCTTCGTTTTCCCTGTCCTCATCGTCCACAACAATGAGCAGTTTGCCCTCGCGTATATCTTCGATGGCCTCTTCTATACTATTCAAAAAGCTTTTATTTTCGGCTGTCATGATCTAACGGTTTTTTTGTCACGGATGGATAAAAAGAAATTCTTTCCCTTCTTGATCAGGTTGATATACCATTCGGCATCAAACAGGTTGGAGTCGTTCGTGGCTTTATATACCAGGAACACCGCAATGGGCAGGAGAATGAAACTCGAAAGCCACATCCCCGAGAATGCGCTCCATGTCCCCTCCCTTGCAAGTTTCTCGCCCGTAATGCTTATAATGTAGTAAATTACGAAAAACAGTACGGAAACCACTATCGGCATCCCGAGCCCCCCCTTACGGATGATCGCGCCGAGGGGCGCCCCAATCAAAAAGAATATCATTATGGAAACCGGCAGCGACCACTTGCGGTGCCACTCGGTCTTATATCTCAGCAGCTGGTTCAGCGTATCTTTGGCCCTCTCCTCGTCCCACGTAAAGGAATTTTTCGAAGCCCGTGCTGTGCTGAGGGCCGCCGACCATATTTTCTGCTTCTCCCTCTCGCCCATCATCGAGACCGAGTCCCCGACATTGAGGGGATATATCCTCGCGTTGCTCTTTTTCAGGGAGTCGATATAAAGAGTGTTGTCATTCGGGAAGAGCGACGACATAAAGGGCTGGAATATTTCCGACTGCAGTTTGGCAAGTTCCGTGGAAAGCGAATCTATGCCCCGCTCGAGTTCTACAAGGTTTTTCGTCTGTCCCGAACTGAACAGCTCCGAGTCGGTTCGGGAAAAGTCGAACCCCGACATGGCCATAAGGCCGTTTTGTTCGTCGAAATAGTTGCGTGAGAGTTTACTCTCGTTGTACCAGTTACGGCTATCGCGCGTATGTTCGAAATTCTCGCCGTTGAAGAGGGTCACCACCAGGAATTTTTTATCGTCGGACAGGTGTATATATCCCGAATCGGCTACCGTGGTGGTCATATTGCCTCCCGGTTTGCTATTGTCGTATATGAGTACATCGCGCAGAAGGCCCGTACCGGGATCCTGTCTCCCTACCCTCACCGTCATGTCGTCAATGCCGGTGAAGAACTGCCCGTCCTGAAACTCGATGGTCTGTTTCTGCTGTTTAATGTCATACAGAAGTGCCGACATCTGCCTGTTGGCCCAGGGCGAAAGGTTGTTCGCTACGAAAAAACTCCCGATGGAGATCAACCCGATCACGATAATGAGCGGACGCATGATCCTCGGCAGTGACATCCCCGAAGATTTCATGGCCAGCAGTTCGTAATTCTCCCCGAGGTTCCCCATGGTCATGATTGCCCCCAGCAGGGTAGCCAGTGGGAGGCCCATCTGCACAAGGGTAATCGACACGTACAGCATCAGCTCCCCGATCACTCCAAGCTCCAGCCCTTTACCGACCAGTTCGTCTATATACCGCCATAGAAAATTCATCAACAGGACGAACATCACGATAAAAAACGTGAGGATCATCGGCCCGAAATAGGATTTCAGTATGAATCTGTCTATGGTTTTCATAAAAAGCCCGAAATTATGGGCGAAGTGCAAAGTTATTAAAAGCGGCGGGATAATCCTCGGTGGCTACCCTTAAATTCCGGCCGCCCGTCTTTCCCGCACCGAAGCGATATAGATACGGTTTGCGGCTTTCAGTATTAAAAGCGAAACGGACAGAATAAATATTGTGGCTGCTCCCGCCGGAATATCGAAGATGTAACTCGTCCATACCCCTGCCAAATTACCCGTCACTGCGATCACCGCACTCCATAATGCGATCTTTGCAAACGATTTCGTGAATATATTTGCGATCACGGCCGGCATAGTAAGCAGCGAAATTAACAGGACTATTCCGACTGTGCGGATAGAGAAAACTATGCCGAGGGCGACCAGTACCGCCATCAGGTAGTTGACGGCCATCACCGGCACTCCCTGCGAGGCTGCAAATTCCCGGTCGAATGCAACGTACATTACCGGCCTGTAAAAGAAGATGAACAGCACCGCCACCACCAGGGCGAGTACCCCCAGGGCGATAATATCCGAATAGGTTACGGCCAGGATGCTCCCGAACAGGTAGCTCATAAGGTTCGGCGCATACCCTGGGGTCAGGTAGATAAAAATAACACCGAGGGCCATGCCCACCGACCAGACTATCCCTATGGCCGAATCTTCCCTGATCTTCCCCTTTCCCGACGACCATTCGATCCCGACGGCCGAAAAGACCGAGAAAAGGGCGGCACCCGCTATCGGGTCATAGCCCAGATAATGCGCTATCCCTATCCCGCCGAACGAGGCGTGGGTTATCCCTCCGCTCAGAAAAACCATCCTGCGGCTGACGATGTAGGTTCCCAGCAATCCGCAGACTATACCGGAAAGCAGACACGCTACCACGGCATTGCGCAGGAAACCGTAACCGAGAATATCGCTGAAAAATTCCATCTTTTCGGATCAGGATGCAAAAGTAACCATTTTATCCGCTCTTTCGAGTGGTAAAATCCGAAGGGAATACTTTAATTGCTTAATTTTGCACCCGGATCCGAAAATGTACAATGCAGTCATATAATAAAAAGGTGAGCTTCCATACCCTCGGGTGTAAGCTCAATTTCTCCGAGACCTCCACCCTGGCACGCCAGTTCGAAGCGGGAGGATTCGTCCGTGCGGCCGCAGGGGACGTCCCGGACATATGCATCGTTAACACCTGCTCGGTCACGGGTCAGGCGGACAAAAAATGCCGCAACCTGATCCGCCGGCTTGCCGGGAAATACCCCCATGCCATTATCGCGGTTACGGGATGTTATGCCCAGCTAAAGGCCGGAGAGATTGCTGGGATCGAGGGGGTCGATATAGTGGTCGGCAACCAGGGAAAAAGCGAGATGTTCCGGAAAGTGTCGGCGCTGACCGCGAAAAAAGGCGGAGCGGAAGTTCACGGGTGCGGGGCAGGCGAGATTACGAGCTTTTTCGCCTCCTTCTCCTCGGGCGACCGTACCCGTGCTTTCCTGAAAGTGCAGGACGGCTGCGACTATAAATGCTCCTACTGCACGATCCCATATGCCCGCGGGGCCAGCCGGAATATCCCCATAGATGAGGTCGTCCGCCAGGCGGAAAAAATTTCCGCTTCGGGCATTAAGGAAATAGTACTCACGGGGATAAATACAGGCGATTTCGGAAAAACCACGGGGGAGAACTTCCTCGATCTTCTCGGCGCTCTAGCCGGGATCGACGGTATAGAACGCTACCGAATTTCATCCATAGAGCCCAATCTTCTTACGGACCGGATAATAGCTTACTGTGCCGGGAATCCGAAATTCATGCCCCATTTCCATATTCCCCTCCAGAGCGGAAGCGACCGAGTCCTGGGTGCGATGAGGCGCCGATACCGTACGGCAGACTTCGCCGAAAGGATCGAAAAGATCAGAGAGCTTATTCCGGACGCCTTCATAGGGATAGATGTAATAACGGGATTTCCCGGGGAGACCCGGCAGGATTTCGATCGTAGCTATTCATTTCTCGAAACACTGGAGCCGGCCTTTATCCATGTTTTCCCCTATTCCGAGCGAGAAGGCACACCGGCCGTCGCCCTTCCCGGGAAGGTGTCTGCAAAGGACAAAACCGAAAGGACGGCACTGCTCACCCGCCTGGGAGATCTCCTGCACTACCGGTTCGCATCCCGCATGGAAGGACGACGGGTGGAAGTCCTTTTCGAAAGCGACGTCAAAAACGGCCATATCCGGGGATTTACCCCCAACTATGTGAAAGTCAAAATCCCTTACGACCGGCAGGCCATTAATAATATCCGAAGGGTTGTCATCACGGATATTGGCCCCGACGGTGAAGCCACCGGATCGCTCCTTTAGCACGGGGCAGGATAATTGCCCGTTTGTTGCTATATTTGTCCCTCGATAAATACGATCTTATGACCGGTATCCGCAGGAAAATTTCAACGGGCTTCCTATGCCTCGGAACAATGCTAATGTTCTCGGGGCTTGTTTCTTTCTTCGAACTCGACCGCCTCGGGAGCTCCACTCGTAAACTTCTCGAGGTCAGCTCCCAGAATATGGAGCTTTCCAAGAGGATGCTCGACGCGGTGCAGGAGCAGAACACCTCCCTGTTGCAGGCCATCGTGCTCGAACACTCCGCCTTCGACAATGACTATACCGATGCCCTTCAGGAATTTGAAAGTGCCCTTGCCGAATCTTTGCGCATCGGCGGAGACAGATTCGAACTCGAAAATATTTACCGGGCCAAAGAAAATTACTCTCATCTGGTGAGCAACTACTTCGACGACACTCAAAATACCGACATCGAATGGTTCGTCGAGATGTATAAAACAGCCTATACCGAGCTTACGGCGGCCATTAAAAATTACATGGTTCTTTCACAGTCCTCGCTTCTGAGTAATGCCGCTTACCTTCGTAGCAACGCCTACCGGGCCATGATGCCGGGAATTATTACCCTCTGCGTAGCCATTCTTATGGCTCTGATCTTCTATTACCTGCTCGATCTCTATTACACCCGTCCGCTGATCGGTATAGATAAGGGTTTGAAGGGTTACATCGCCAGTAAGACACCTTTCAGGGTAAAAACGGAGGGCAGGGACGAGATCGATTCCATCCGCGAAAACATCGAAACCCTGATAAGCAACTGCAGAAAATAGCAAGCACGGCCCGCCATGAGGTTAAATGTCGTTCTGAGATATATGGGGATAGTAATGCTGCTAATAGCGGTATTCATATTCCTGTCGGCTATGGTATCTCTTATCTGCGGCGCCGATACCGGGTTATATCCCCTGCTCCTTTCTTCCGTTCTTGCGGCGGCCCTCGGCAGTTTTCCAATGATCTTCGTAGACAAGACCGACACCCTCAATATGAAGGAGGGCTATGCGATCGTGGTAGGCGGATGGCTTACGGCGTGCCTTGTGGGAACTTTTCCCTACCTGCTTTGGGGAGGCCAGTTCGACATCCCTACCGCATGGTTCGAAAGCGTCTCGGGATTCACCACAACGGGGTCGACCTCCCTCTCGGATATTGAAGCCCTCCCCAACGGGCTCCTTTTCTGGCGATCCTGCACCCACTGGCTGGGCGGACTCGGGGTCATTATGTTCGTGCTGGTCATACTTCCGTCGCTGGGGCGCACCAAGATGACCCTTTCCAGCGTGGAGCTCTCGCCGCTGGCGCGTGAGAACTACAAATACAAGACGCAGAAGATCGTCCGGATACTCCTGGTGCTATACACCGGGATGACGGTTTGCGAGGCCATATTGCTCCGCATTGCCGGTATGGACTGGTTCGATGCCGTAAACCACGCTTTCTCGTGCATAGCCACCGGAGGCTTCAGCACCCGGAATCTCAACCTCGCCTATTACAACAACAGGTGGATCGAGGTAATTACAATGGTTTTTATGACCTTGTCGGCGATCCATTTCGGCCTTATCTTCGCAACTCTAACAGGACAGCGTAGTAATATGTTCCGGTCGGAGGTGGTGAGGTTTTTCCTTGCCACTATAATCGTAGGCGGTGTGCTAATCTCCGTAAATCTCTATATCACGGGGCTCTACCCTACTCTGGGCGAATCGATACGCTACGGGGGCTTCCAGGCCGTCTCGGTGATAACCACTACCGGCTTCGCCACGGCCGATACCGCGGTGTGGCCCCCGCTTGCCACCATCCTCCTTATATATATGATGTTCCAGTGCGGGTGCGCCGGCTCGACCTCGGGAGGGATCAAGAGCGACCGGGTGTGGCTCTCGCTGAAAGTACTAAGGGCAAGGATTTTGCAGCAGCAGCACCCGAACGCCATCATACGGGTTAAGCTCAACAAGGTGACGCAGGACGAGCGGGTGATAAGCCTGGCTATGCTCTTTATAGTGATCTACATTCTCATTGTAGCGGCCGGGACGATAATCGTGAGTGCGACCGGTATGGATCTCACCAGTAGCTTCAGCCTCGTGGCGGCAAGTATGGGAAACGTTGGCCCGGGATTCGGAGAAGTTGGTTCGATGGCGAATTTTTCCGAAATTTCCCCTTTCGTAAGATTTATGAGCACTATCTTTATGCTTTTGGGGAGGCTCGAAATTTTCGGTTTAATCCAGCTCTTCCTTATAAAGTGGTGGAAATAGATGCAGGGTATGGATAAATTCAGGCATATCGGCCTCTTGTTTTTTTTAGCATGGGCATTTAACATCGGCTCTTTCTCACAGGAGCGGACGGTTATTTCCGGCCTGGGATCGGATTCACTATATCTCGCACTGCTCGACCGGGAGCGGTTACTTCAATCCAGGGAGGACTCGCTGAATTTGCGTGTTTCACAGACCCGTTCCCTTTTCCGTACCGACCCCGACAACCGGGAAACCTACGCCGCAGATATATTAAGGCTGGAAGGCGAGCTATTCGACGTTCGAAGTCAGCTGGGGAT
>JAJBVJ010000254.1 GCA_020859875.1 Rikenellaceae bacterium | reverse complement strand
TGGACTCCTAGTGTTGCCACCGCCGCGGCGACGAGCTCACGGCAGAATTTTTCATCCCTGAGGTTGCCGCGTTATATGTGAACGGTATGTCCTTCGCCTTCGAGAAGTTCCCTCAGAGAGTCGGCATCCTGCTGCTCGGCCGGCAGATAATTTACTACGATGTCGGCCCCTTCCCTTGCGAAGGCGATGGCCACCGCGCGTCCGATACCGGAATCGCCACCGGTTATCAGGGCCTTGCGCCCCTGGAGCCTTCCGTGGCCCACGTAGCTCTTTTCGCCGCTGTCGGGCACCGGCTTCATTTCGGCCTGAATGCCGGGATAGGGCTGTTTCTGCTTCTCATACTGGCCGGTGTAATACATATCCACCGGATTCTTGAGGTCTTCTTTCTGTGACATACTGCTGTTATTTTATCTAATATTCGAGGTAAGCGATATTCTCGAGGTTATAACGGGCGTCGTCGCTGCCCATATCCGCGGCGCGGCGGAAACACTCCCGGGCATGCTCCGTGTCGCCGTCCCAGTAGGCGGCAACCCCGAGGTTGTTGAGGCACTGCGGGTGGTCGGAGAACTTTTCGAGATATTGTTTGGCCGTGTGGGTGTCGCGGTTCATCAGTGCATTGGCGGCCATATTGTTGTTGGGCACCATTTCGTAGGGGTAGTACCGCATCGTTACGTGCATGGCCCGCTCGTATTCGCTCGTGCCGCGGCCGTGATGTTCGGCCACCATCACCATATCCTCCATATTCATTTTCGAGGGGTCGGTCTCGATCAGCACCAGGCCGCGCTCCAGGGTGGCGGGCTTCAGGACGTACTCCACATCCACGTCGGTACGGCGCAGGTTGGGGTATACGTTGGTATAGAGCATGTTATAGGTGCTCCGGTCGAACTCCTTGATCCGCTGCTCGCGCACGTCGGGATCGGGCGTGTTGTCTATGATGTTCAAAATTTCGCTCTTCGAGGGGAGGTCGGAGTCGGCTATCCAACTGCGCAGGCTGTCCCAGTCCTCGGGGACATTCTCAGTCTCGAAGGCCACGCTGCCGGACTCCAGCCTGGAGATCACATTGTCTCGTACGGCCCTAGCGCGGTTGGCCGAAAGGCGGGCGTTATAATCGTAGGTCGCCTCGGGCGACGCATAGGAGCGCACGATCACCCGGCGAACCTCTATATCCTCGTCGGAAAGCATCTCGCCCGTGAAGTCGTAAATCTTCTGAAGCTCCTCGCGGTTGCGGGCGATCTCGGGCTTCACGTCGTATTTGTCCTGCTCGAAATTTATATGGGCCGTAAGGCTCGCTCTTCGCGGGGCGGTCTCGGTAATGACCGGCACCAGGAAGGAAATGCGCGGGGCCACCGGCGGAGCGAGAGAAGCGAGGTAGTCGGTGTGGGCGCTCTCCCACTCGCCGCACCCGTCGAGCCGCTGGTGAAGGTGCAGGGCCGCTCCTTCACCCACCGGATAGACGAAGGTACCCGCGTAGCGAATTATATCCTCCCGGGTCTGGTCGGGGGTACGCTTACCCATGAGGGCATTGTGGCGGCTGCGGCGCTCCCCGCGGGTGAATACCACCACATCGTAGGGCATCTCTTCGGGATTGAACTCATTATAGAACTCTTCGCGCCGCCACTCCACATATTCGTATACCTGCCCGCGGAATACCACGGGCGGCAGAGCCACGGTGTCCCCTCCGGTGACCAGAAGCGGCGTTACCACAAGCTGCTCGTTGTCGCGCAGGACCAGTTTGTCGTAGGCGATGTCCATGTCGATGTCCACCGCCTCGCCGCGCCGCACCAAGTCCACCTGTTTAACGGTAACGTATTCCACGCCGCCCTTCGTCCTGCCCCCGGCCGTGGTAAGCTGGGTCGGCAGCAGTGCGGCAAGCAGTATATAATAGATATATCTCCACATAACGCGTTATTTTATGATGTAAATAAAGGAGAGCCCTATCTTGGTGGGGCCCCAATAGTTGTAATGCTTCTTGCGTACCATCTCGCCGCACTCGGCAAGGGGTATCTTGCGGTCGAACATCCTTGCGTAACCGGCCCCCACGGTGGCCTCCAGGTTCCATCGTTTGCCTACGACCCACTGGTAGCCGTAGGAAAGACCGGCCCCGTAGAGATAACCCTGGTAGCGGTTGTTGTTCATATTGTCGTTGAGATTTATGCCCCCGACATTATACTGCGCATAATGTCCGTGAAGACCCAGGAAGTGGCCTTCGAAGCGTTCGCACAACCAGTAACGGAATTCGGGCTGAATCAGCCAGTGGCGCCAGCGGGCGTCGCCGAAGCTCCATCCGTTGTAGTTTCCGGAAATATCGAGGGTCGTCTTGTGACCCAGCGCGGCCTCGAACCCGAGGTTGACGGTGGCCGTCGCGTCGTATAGCAGGTTGCTTTTTACACCTATTTTCTGTCCGTTCGCTATAACGGGAAGCAGGAAAAGCAGTGCCACCGGGATTAATTTTCGTAAGTTTACCGACATAATATTCAATAAAATGTTTGCTGTAGTAGTGTAGAAGCAAACACCCTGCCGGGTCGAGGCCCCCCGTGAATATTTTTTGGCCCATGGGCCCGAAAACCCGAACGGAGTATCGCCGGGAAATAGAAAACGGACAGCGAATTTCGCTGTCCGTTATATCGCAAGCAGTACCTTACAGTTCGAGGGCAAGCAGGGCCAAGCCGGCGACGGCAAATCCGAGCGCCTTCTCGTCGGGACAGAACGCCGGGGTATGGAGCCTGCCGGCCTTCCCGTCGCAAACCTCGCCACCCACCCCCACGCGGTAGAATACCGAGGGGTAAAGGGAAGTATAGTAGCCGAAATCCTCGGCCGTGGTACGCAGACCGAGACTCTTTACATTCTCCGCTCCGAATGCCTCGGTCATTATCCCGGCCGCCCTGGCCGTAAGGGGCTCGTCGTTGCGGACGCACGGGTAACCGTCGAGAATATCGACCTTAGCCTCGACCCCGTAGGAGCGGGCCGTGGACTCCGCCACCACCCTTATGCGTTCTTTGGCCTCGGCGCGCCACCCTTCGTCGAAGGTGCGGAAGGTACCCTCCATCTCCACGTTGTCCGGGATGACGTTGGTGGCCCCGTCGGCCACCAGCCGACCAATCGAGAGCACGGTGGGAACAGTCGGATTCCCGTTGCGGGAAGTGATCTGCTGGAGGGCCAGCACCACGGCGGCGGATGCCACCACGGGATCGTCGAGGCGGTGGGGCATGGCCGCATGGCCGCCCCGGCCGCGTATCTCGATATGCAGCTCGTCCGTAGAGGCCATATACTTGCCGGGGCGGAACCCGAAGGCGCCCGTGGGAAGTTCCGGTTCCACGTGCTGGCCGACGAAGGCTCGTATTCGATAACCCTCGAACGGGTTTTCTTTCAGTACGAGGGTCGCCCCCCCGGGCCACACCTCCTCGCCCGGCTGGAAAAGCCCGAGCACCGTGCCGTTTATCTCCTCCCGCATGCCGTTCAAAAGCAGGAGTGCTCCCATAAGGGCCGCGGTGTGCATATCGTGGCCGCAGGCGTGCATAACTCCCCGATTCTTCGAGGCGTACTGCAGACCCGTGGCCTCCTCAACCGGGAGTGCATCCATATCGGCCCTGAGCACCACGGCATCCTCCCGGTCGCCGCCCCCTCCCCTTATCTCGGCCAGAACGCCCGTTCCGGCTACCCTGCGGTAAGGAATGCCCTCTGCGTCCAGCCGGGCACATATAAGGGCCGAGGTTTCCCTCTCGGCGAAGGAGAGTTCCGGGTTTGCGTGGAGGGCCCGGCGGAATTCACGAACCCGGGGCTGAAGCCCGGCGGCCCTCTCTATGATATTGGAATACTGCATAGCTCTATATCCGTCGGTTTATCCGAACAGCTCCTTTGCTATCCGGTACATATTGTCGGTCTTGCCCATCGGATAGAAGTGGAGAACGGGGATCCCGGCCTCGATAAGGCCCCGCCCCTGCTCCACGGCCCACTCTATACCGACCTGCCTCACCTGGCCATTGTCGCTGCATTTTTCCACCCGGTCAACCAGTTTCTGCGGAAGGTCGACATGGAATACCTGCGGAAGCACCGTAAGCTGCGACTTGGTGGAAAAGGGCTTGATACCCGGGATTATCGGCACACGGATGCCCGCCCTGCGGCACCGGTCGATAAAAGAGAGTATCTTCTCATTGTCGAAACTCATCTGGGTTACGATATAGTCGGCTCCCGCATCCACCTTTTCCTTCAGGTATCTTATATCGTGGTCGAGGTTCGGGGCCTCCATATGCTTTTCGGGATAGCCCGCCACCCCGATACAAAACCTGGAATGGCGGCACTCGGCCACTTCGCAGTCGATAAAGTTCCCGGTGTTCATGGCGGCGATCTGCCCGACCAGCTGCGAGGCGTTCGTATGGCCGTCGGGATGGGGGGTGAAGGTGCGCTCCCCTTTGAGGCAATCGCCGCGCAGGGCCAACACGTTGTTTATACCCAGGAAGTCGAGGTCTATCAGTGCATCCTCGATGTCGTATTTCGAGAGTCCCCCGCAGATAATATGCGGCACCACCTCGACGTTGTACCGGCGCATAATGGCGGCGGAAATTCCCACGGTGCCGGGCCGGCGCCTTACCACCCTTTTTTCCAGCAGGCCGTCCTCCCGCTCGACATACTTCACATCCTCCCGGTGGCATGTAACGTTGATATATGCCGGGGAGAACTCCATCAGCGGGTCGATAGCCTCGAAGATCGACTGCACCCCGTCGCCCTTGAGCGGCGGCAGCAGTTCGACGGCAAACCGGGGCGTACCCTCCCTCTCGGCCTGTTTTACTATATCGGTAATTTTCATCTTTTATCTGGTCGAACCCGTAAAATTAACCATTTTTGCGGTTATTTCCCGGACCCCTCCGCAGATACCGTGCAGGGTTATTTCCCGGAGTGTTTTTCCCGGCGTAAGAATCTCCCCGTAAGATACCTGCGGAGGGGTTCGTCGTAGAATTTCAGCGCAACGTAGGCAAGCACCACGCATCCGACAACCAATGCCGCCGCCCCCGGCAGGGATCGGGCGAAGGTCAGATTACCGTTTTTCACCCAGGCGTAGCACCAATATATAAAGGGATAATGCACGATATACAACGGGTAGGATATGTCCCCCAGGAACTTACATAAACCAGACGTATATTTGTCCGTGGTTTTACCCGAGGCACCGAGCCACAGTATGAGCGGGAAAAACAGTGCGAAGCAGAAGGTTTCATAGAGCCCGTTCATCCAGAAATGTTCCGCACCCCCGATCCGCGGCACGCTGAGAAGGGCTACTATGGCCAGAGTGCATATCCAGAACGCCCCCTTTACGGCGACCGGCCGGAATATGCGCGAGATAAGAAGACCCGCCGAAAAGGAGAAAAGCAGGCGGAGCGAACCGGCCGTAAACTCCGTACCGGTCAGGGTAAATCCCGCACAGATATCGCCGTAGGGCCCGAAAAGTGCGAACCCGGCAAGTGAGCATCCCGCCGCGGCGACCCACAGTGTGAGCACCCGCGTCGAGAATCTGCGGATCACGAGGGCATACAATATATTGCCTATATATTCGAAAAAGAGCGACCATGTGGGCCCGTTCAGCGGGAACATCTCCCACAGGCCCCGTATTTCCGCCCCCGGGGGCATCGGGATCAAAAGGGCATTGAGCAGGGCGGCGAGCACCAGCGCCCCCACCGTAACGGCAGAGACGTCCCATACGTCGCATCCCTGGAGGTAGAACAGTGCGGCCCCGATAGCCGCTCCCAGCACCACCATCGGCTGCAGGCGGATGAGCCTGCGCACAAGGAACCGGCCGGTGGTCATCGTTTTCCACCGCCCGTCGTAGGCATACCCGACGACGAAGCCGGAAAGCAGGAAGAAAAAATCTACCGCAAGGTAGCCGTGGTTTATCACCTGGTCGAGGTGGCTGGTGGCGAATGCCTCGAAGAGGTGGAAACAGACCACCACCAGGGCGGCGATTCCACGCAGTCCGTCGAGAATGTCGTAATGGGGTTTGGTGTCGGCAAAGGCGGCGGACGGGATTCGGTCGTGGGCCATGAGAATTTCCGGGTTTGCGGGTTAAGGCGCAAAAATAAAGGTAAAATTCCGATACCGATACCAAGTGGATGGTTTTTCAACGGAAATTTATATTCCAGCAGAAAATTCAACGCCCCGTTGCCCCCGACCAAAGCCGCAGGCAGGTTTTTACTCCTCTGTATGCTGCGGCATGAGCCGGGCTATTTCACCGGGTTCAATCCCGCGCCGGCGGGCATAATCGGCCAGCTGGTCGCTGCCGATTCGACCGACGCTGAAGTTACCTGCGAATTTACCCTCGAAGATAAGCCCGCACACCGATTCCCCGGGATCGAGCATATAGTTTTCCGTGACCGTCAGCGGCAAATCTCCGCCAAGCAGCCCGAGAATTTCCCTTTTTGTCGAATGGTCGGGGCAGGAGGGGTAGCCGAAAGCGACCCTTATACCCTCGTAGTTCCCCTGCATCGCTTCCCCGACAGAGGGCTTTTCCACCCTCTCGAAACCCCAAAGGCGGCTGCGCACCCGTGTGTGCACCGCTTCGGCGAAGGCCTCGGCAAGGCGGTCGGCAAGCAGCTTGACCATGATCGCCCGGTAGTCGTCGCCCTCTGCCCGGAAGCGGGCTGTAAGTTCCGCAAGGCCGCACCCGGCCGTCAGCGCGAATGCGGCTATATAGCCGCCGCCCTGCCTGCTGTCCGGTACCAGATCCGCGAGTGAGCGGTACGTCCCGTCCGGGCCGGCCTCCTGGCTTCGAAGCATCGCAAGCACCGTTTCTTTTCCCTGGGGGGTCGTAACGACAATGTCGTCGCCCGACCTGCGGGCCGGGAAAATCCCGACGGCACCCCGCAGTGTGAGCAGTTTTTGGCGCGATATGGTATCGAGCATGGCCCGGGCGTCGCAGAAGAGCTTCCGGGCTTCGGCCCCTTTCACTTTATCGTCGAGTATCTCGGGGTATTTGCCCTTTAGGCCCCAGGCCGGGAAAAAGAAGTTCCAGTCGATGTATGCGGCGGCCTCGGCCACGGGGAAATCGTCGAAACGAACCACACCCGTGTGCACGGGGGTGGTAACGGTATGATCGGGCTTGAAGGGGTTTCGGCGGGCCTCCTCTATCGGGATCGTCCGGGCGGGGTTGCGGCCCGCCCGGTAGGACTCCCGCAGCCGGGCCTGGCTTTCGCGCAGGGAAGCGATATAGCCCTGTCGGTTCGCACCGAAGAGCCTGGACAGCACGGTTACGGTCTCCGAGGCGTCGCGGCTGTGGATCACCGGCCCGCCGTACTCCGGGGCGATCTTCACCGCCGTATGGAGGGGCGATGTGGTCGCCCCGCCGATTATTACGGGTATGTCGACCCCGGCCGCTTCGAGCTCCCGCACCACCTTTATCATCTCGCCGAGCGAGGGCGAGATAAGGCCGCTGAGACCTATGGCATCCGCCCCCCAATCCACGGCCTGCCGTACGATCACCTCACTGTCGACCATCACCCCGAGGTCTTTCACCCGGTAGCCGTTGCAGGTCATCACCACCGAGACTATATTCTTGCCTATATCGTGCACGTCGCCCTTTACGGTGGCGATGATTACCTTTTTCGATTTCGACGGGGCGACCGTGTCCCCCGATTTCTCACCCTCGATATATGGTGTAAGCACATCGACCGCCCTTTTCATTACACGGGCACTCTTTACCACCTGCGGCAGGAACATCTTGCCCTGGCCGAAAAGCGACCCGATCTCGTCCATCACGGGCATCAGGTAGCCGTCGATCACCCCCAGGGCGCTCCCTGCACAGCCGTATGCCTCGGTTATATCTTCATGGGCATATTCGGTTATTCCCTTTTTCATGGCCCATGCAATCCGCGAATGCAGATCGCCCGAGCGCCATGCCTCCGCCTCTGACCGGTCTGTGGCGGCGCCCGGGCTCTCCTTTGTCTTTTCGGCATACTCGGCAAGCCTTTCGGCCGCATCCGGCCTCCGGTCGAGCACCACATCTTCCGCCAGTTCCAGCAGCTGCGGCTCTATCTCGCTGTATACCTGGAGCATGGCCGGATTTACGATGCCCATATCGAGCCCCGCTGCAATGGCATGATAGAGGAAGACCGAGTGCATGGCTTCCCGCACACGGTTGTTGCCGCGGAAAGAGAACGAAAGATTGCTTATACCGCCGCTGACCTTGCAGTAGGGAAGGTTGGCTTTTATCCACCGCACCGCCTCGATGAAATCGACCCCGTAGCTGTCGTGCTCGCGGATCCCGGTGGCGACCGTCAGCACGTTGGGGTCGAAGACGATGTCTTCGGGCGGGAATCCGTCCGCGGTGAGCGTGCGGTAGGCCCTTTCGGCCACTTCGATCTTGCGGGCGAAGGTGTCGGCCTGCCCCCTTTCGTCGAAGAGCATCACCACCGCCGCGGCGCCGCAGGCCCGTATATCGCGGGCCCGGCACAAAAATTTATCTTCCCCCTCTTTCAGGGAGATGGAATTTACGAGGCTTTTACCCTGGGTGCATTTCAGGCCGGCCGCCAGCGTCTCCCACGACGAGGAGTCGATCATAAAGGGCACCCGTGCGATCTCGGGCTCCGATGCGGCAAGGTTCAAAAAGGCGGTCATGGCCTTCGGGCCGTCGATAAGCCCGTCGTCCATACACACATCCACGATCTGGGCCCCCGCATCGACCTGCTGGCGGGCTATACTTACCGCCTGCTCGTAGTCGCCTTCGCGGACCAGGCGGGCGAATCTGGCCGATCCGGCGACATTGGTCCGCTCGCCTACATTCACGAAATTGGTCTCGGGGGCGATCCTCAACGGCTCCAGACCGCTTAAAACTGTCTGGTGGCGCGGCTCGGGTACAGGCCGCGGCCTGTACTGGCTGGCCCGCTCGGCAAAGAGCCGGATATGTTCCGGAGTGGTGCCGCAGCACCCCCCGATTATATTGACCAGCCCGCGCCGTAGATACTCTTCGACATCGCCGGCCATCATCTCCGGGGTCTCATCGTAGCCCCCCATGACGTTGGGAAGTCCGGCATTGGGATGGGCCGATACGGGAAACTCCGAGACGGCCGCCAGCCTTTCCAGGTAGGGAAGTAGCTGCCGGGCGCCGTAGGCGCAGTTGAAACCGACGGAAAGGGGCTTTGCATGGGCGACGGAAGTGTAGAACGCTTCCACGGTCTGTCCCGAGAGCGTGCGGCCGCTGGCGTCGGCGAGTGTCCCCGAGATCATCACGGGATGATCCACGCCTTTTTCCCGGCATACCCGCCAATGGGCATATATGGCCGCTTTTGCATTGAGGGTGTCGAAAACCGTTTCGATCAATATCAAGTCGGCTCCGCCGTCGATAAGCCCCCTTATCTGGTCGCTGTAGGCGGCGGAAAGCTCGTCGAAGGTGACATCGCGCGAGGCGGGGTCGGCCACCTCGGCCGACATGGAAGCCGTCTTGCTGGTAGGCCCCACCGAACCGGCTACAAATCGGGGCTTGGAGGGGTTGGCGGCCGTAAACCGGTCGGCTGCCTGGCGGGCGATCCGGGCCGCCTGCCGGCTTATCCTGTAAGCGTGATCCTGCAGTCCGTAGTCGGCAAGGGATATACCGGTCGAGTTGAAAGAGTCGGTGGAGACCAGATCGGCCCCGGCCTCGAAGTAATCGGTGTGTATCTTGCCGACCACATCGGGGCGGGTGAGCACCAGAAGATCGTTACACCCCTTCAGCGGCGAGGGCCAATCGCGGAATTCTTCGCCGCGGAAGTCCTCCTCCGTAAGGCCGAAAAGCTGTATCTGCGTACCCAGCCCGCCGTCCAGAACAAGGATGCGTTCACGCACGAGCCGGCGCAGCAGTGCGCCCCTGTTTTTAGATTGTTTATCCAATTTACAAAAAGATTTCCCCGGGGGGTTATTATTTTCTCACGGGCTCGATCTCAAATAATTTCGGCCAGTATTTGCCCGTAACGAAGATACGGCCGCGCTCGCTGTCGTAGGCGATGCCGTTCAGAACGTCGGTTCGCGGGGTGCGATCCTCCGCGGGAAGAATGCCCGTGAGGTCGACCAGCCACTCGACCACTCCGCCCACGGGATCGATCACCGCGATCTGGTCGGTGCCGTAGACGTTAGCCCAGATGCGTCCGTCGATCCATTCCAGTTCGTTTATCTGCGAGAGCCTCCTTTTATCGAGCGAAACCCTCACCGTCCTTACCTTTCGCATCGTCCCGGGCTCCAGGACGGCTATCTCGTGCGTCCCGTTACTCATGTAGAGGTACTGCCCGTCGGTGGTGAGGCCCCAGCCCTGGCCCGAATATTCGAAGGTGTCGACCTGTTCCAAAGAGGAACCGTCGTAGACGAGCCCCGTTCCTTCGAGCCAGGTAAGCTGGTAGATAAGCCCGCCAAGCAGTGCGATCCCCTCGCCGAAATAGCCCGGGTCGAGATCCACCCGCCTTAGAGCCTCCCCCGTTTGTAGGTCGACCTGCAGCAGGGCCGACTGCCGGTACTGGCCGGTTCCCTCCCAAAGGTACCCGTCGTGCCAGTATAGTCCCTGTGTGTAGGAATCCGTGCTGTGCGGATATACCGCCTTGATCCGGTAGGTATAGCGCAGGGGAAAATCGCCGGCCGAGGCCTCCGCCGAGGCCGTGTCGCCCCCGCTGTTGCGGTTTCCTCCCGATGTGCCAAAGCATGCGGTGGCCCCCGCCGCCGCAAAAAGCAGGGGGATTAATTTAAGGATATGGTATTTCGCAGCCATCCGAACCGTCGTTTAGACACTTTAATCCCGGCAAAGTTACTAAAAATAGTATATTCCCGGAAACGCCGCTATAAGGCATACCGCAGGTTCGGGTTTCAGTGAAAACCGAAACCAGGAAAGGGGCCGGGAGTCCGCCGGAAGAAGATGCAGATGCCGGGAAAAGCCGCCCGAGAGGCCGCAGGGTGCCGGGGAGGCCACAGGTGCCGGGAGTCAATGGCCGTGCCGGTCGGGAGAGACCGCATGGGCCGGGCTGAAAGGCTGCGGGACGTGGCTGCATGGGCCGGGAAAGCCGCGGGCGAACGGGGCCGCCGGGAGAGAGGTCGCTGGCACTAAAGAGCCGCTGGTGTCGGATGGTAGCCGGTGACTCAGGAGGTAGCCGAGGCACGGATCGGCCGGGGCCAGAGATGCCGCCGGATGGGGCTGAGAGTCGCAGGGGTGAGATCGCAGAAGACGTCGCCGTGAAAGGCCAGCAGAGGCCACAGGGGCAGGGAGTCCAATGGCCGCGGAGGGCCGGGAGTCCGCCGGAAGAAGATGCAGATGCCGGGAAAAGCCGCCCGAGAGGCCGCAGGGTGCCGGGGAGGCCACAGGTGCCGGGAGTCAATGGCCGTGCCGGTCGGGAGAGACCGCATGGGCCGGGCTGAAAGGCTGCGGGACGTGGCTGCATGGGCCGGGAAAGCCGCGGGCGAACGGGGCCGCCGGGAGAGAGGTCGCTGGCACTAAAGAGCCGCTGGTGTCGGATGGTAGCCGGTCACTCAGGAGGTACCGGGGCAGGGGTCGGCCGGGGGTTCGTTAAAGTCCGAAATTGCCGTTGAGGTAGTCGGAGATGGTAAAGTTCTTACCTTCGACCGCGGGCTTGTCGCCGCTGCCCACGAAGGCGTTTATCGTTATCGGTTCGCGCCTTTCGACAAGGTGCAAAAGGAACGAGTCCACCTCCTGCCAATATTCCCTGATGGGAAGGCTCGCAACCTCATGGCCGTAATCGGCAAAGGAGTAGAAATAGTGGGGAACGCCGCTGCGGGTGAGTACCTCCGAGATATATTTCGATCCGTAGAACCCGATTTCGTCGAGCGAGAGCACCCCGTAAGGCACCTGTCTGTCGGCATCACCGTGCATAAGGAGCATCGGGGCGGGTTCCTTCCCGTAGGAAAAGCCCCCGTCGAGGGTCAATACCGCACCGGCAAAGGCGATGGTGCCGGCGAAGCGGAAATTGTCGGGAAGCCGGCCCGGATGGCCGCCGTTGGAGAGCTCGTACTCCGCCTGGAGGACGGTGACCGCTCCGGCGCTCGAACCGTTCAAAACGATCCTGCGGGTATCGATTCCCCACTCTTGGGCTTTGGCGATGACGTAGGATGTGGCATCCAGCAGGTCGTCGACTGCCATCTGTATCGAATTGACGAGCATTCCGGCCGCCGCCTCGTCCGTGAGGTTTTCCACCAGGTCTATATCTTTCAGCCCCAGCCTGTAATCGATCGAGACTACGTTATAACCCTTCGAGACGAGATATTCGAAGTAGGGAATATAGTCCTCCCGGTCGCGGGTGCCGCGGGCGAAGGCTCCCCCGAACATAAAGATCACGCAGGGGCGGGCTTCCACCGAAGGGGTGCGGGAGCGGTCGAGCAGCAGCTCCTGGCCCGCCCTGCCGGCGAACCGGGCCGGGCGGCGGAGCGGTCAGAGGTAGCGGGAGCGGCC
>JAJBVJ010000101.1 GCA_020859875.1 Rikenellaceae bacterium | reverse complement strand
AAAGCTCGGAGGTGATCTCGGGCATGCTGCGGTTGTTGTCCTGCATGTAGGTGTTCTCGGTCTTTTGCATCAGCGACTTGACCCCCTGTTCGCTGAGGAATTTGATAAGGGGTTTGTATTTGGGAAAGCCTTTGTGTGCACGGTACAAGAGTTTGCCTCCCTCGTCGTTCTTACCCTCGGCGATCAGCCTGCGCGATTCGGCAAGAAGCTGGGTTACAAGGTTTTTCTGCATGTTGAACAGCTGCTCGATATGGGGGCGGTACTGCTCGAACATCTGGTCGTCGCCCTTGGGAACCGGCCCCGAGATGATAAGCGGGGTACGGGCGTCGTCGATAAGCACCGAGTCGACCTCGTCGACGATCGAGTAGTGGTGTTTGCGCTGTACGAGCTCCTCCTTCTGGATCGACATATTGTCCCTGAGGTAGTCGAAACCGAATTCGTTGTTGGTGCCGAAGGTGATGTCGGACATATATGCCTTACGGCGGGCGTCGGAACCCGGCTGGTGGCGGTCGATGCAGTCCACCGACAGGCCGTGGAACATATACATCGGGCCCATCCATTCCGAGTCGCGGCGTGCCAGGTAGTCGTTCACTGTGATAATGTGCACCCCTTTGCCGGCAAGGGCATTGAGGAATACCGGGAGCGTAGCCACGAGGGTCTTGCCCTCGCCGGTGGCCATCTCGGCGATCTTCCCCTTGTGGAGCACCACCCCGCCGAAAAGCTGCACGTCGTAATGCACCATATCCCACCGGATAAGGTTCCCCCCGGCCATCCATTCGTTCTTATAAAGCGCTTTGTCGCCTTCGATGGTCACAAAATCCTTTGTCGCCGCCAAGTCGCGGTCGAACTGTGTGGCAGTGACCTCGATAATCTCGTTCTCCTTAAACCGGCGGGCCGTATCTTTCATTATGGCAAAGGCCTCGGGCAGCACTTCGTCCAGTTTTTCCTCGATGTCCTCGTCGATCTTTTTGGTCAGGCGGTCTACCTCGTGCGAGATCTCTTCCTTATCCGCAAGCGAAGTTTCGGGAAGTTCGAGCTGCTCCTTGAGCTCGACTATGCGCTGCTCGTCGGCCCGGGTATATTCGGTGACCGAAAGGCGGAGCTGCTGCGCACGCTCGCGCAGCTGGTCGTGGGTAAGGCTTTCGATAAGGGGATATACCTCCTGGATGCGTTTCACATAGGGGTCTATCTCCTTGCGGTCTTTATCGGCCTTTGTGCCGAAAAACAATTTTATGGCTTTCGATACTAAATCCATCGTAAATTTCCCTGAATTAGCCTGCCGCACAATCGGGGCAGGGGTATTTAAATAACCCGTAAAAATAGTAATTATTATGGTACGGAGAGGGATAAAAGGAAAAAATATTACCCGGCGACCCCGCCGGGACGACTCCGCCCTCCGCACGCGGACGGCAGGAGGGGCCGTGGGCCTGCGGCGCCCGGCCTGAAAAGAACTCTCCCCTTTGGCGAAGCCGGAACCGACGAACGAACGAGAGCCGCGGGCTTGCACTCGAGGCCGAGAGAGGAGGAGGAAGGAGAAGCCAACCGACGAACGAAGCAGGAGGAGAGGCTGCTTGCAGGCTCGACCCCGCAAGGAGGAGGAAGACCGAAGGTCAACAAACCCGCCGTTTTTAGCCAGAGCAGGAAAGAAGTTGCGTTAGGGAGATCACCCGAAATATCACGTATTGAGGGAACCGAGGAACGAAGCAGGAGCAGAGCCAAACGACGCACGAAGCGGGAGCAGAGCCAAGCGTAGCTTGAGCTAGGCCCTGCAAGGACGAGGAAGGGCGTAGCCCAACAATGCCTCCCGGAAGCAACGCCTGATCCGGCGCGGCGGTGTCCTTTTACCTTCGGTTTCCTCCTTCGCACCTCGGCCATATGAGCAAGCTCTATGGCCTCGGTTAAGTTAAAGACTTTGTCTTTTCCCTCCTCCTGGTGCGGGATAGGGAGCGGTCGCTCCCTCTCCTCGCACTGCGTTCGTCGGGTGGCGTCGGTTGGACGAGCAAAAGTGGAAAAGAGGACAGGATTAAACCCCTTCTACCGGCCACAATATCGAAATCCCCGCCGGGCCGACCGACACCAGATTTTCAATCCGCACGTTCGCTTCGGTCGGTTTCTTAAAAGAGAGGAAATTACCCTCGACTCGGGTCGGGCCTCCTACGGGTCACGATATTGACGGCCAAGATCCCGACAAAGATTCTCCGCGCAAACCCTTCGACCGTCCCCCGGACCTCCTACGGGTACCAATATTGAAAATCCCCCTTCCGGCAAAGCCAACCGACGCACCCGGTACGATCCCGCTCTGCGTCCCCCTACAACCTCTTTTTTATCTCCTCGGACTCCTTCTCATAACCCGGTTTATCGAGCAGGGCGAACATATTTTTCTTGTAGGCCTCCACTCCCGGCTGGTCGAAAGGATTGACGCCCAGCATGTAGCCGCTGATCCCGCAAGCCTTCTCGAAGAAATAGAGCAGGGCTCCGATATAGTACTCGTTCAATTCGGGCACTTCGATGCGGATATTGGGCACCCCGCCGTCCACATGTGCGATGGCTACCCCGATTTCGGCCATGGAATTGACCTCGGAGATTCGCTTTCCCGCCAGGAAATTCAGCCCGTCCAGGTCGTCCGGATCCTCCTCGATCCGCACCTCGTGTTTCGGACGGCCGATGCCGATCACCGTCTCGAAAAGGGTGCGCTCCCCTTCCTGGATATACTGTCCCATCGAGTGGAGGTCGGCCGTCAGGGTGACGCTGGCCGGGAAGATACCCTTTCCCTCTTTGCCCTCGCTCTCTCCGTAGAGCTGTTTCCACCACTCGGCGACATAGACCAGTTTCGGGTCGTAGCTCGCGAGAATTTCTATCTTGTAGCCCTTCCTGTAAAGTGCGTTGCGTACGGCCGCGTAAACTGCCGCCGGGTTCTTTTCGAAAGGCACCCCCTGTGCGGTTGCGCGGGCCATATCCTGCGCCCCGCGGACGAATTCGGAAATATCGAGCCCCGCCGCGGCCATCGGCAGCAGTCCCACGGGGGTCAGCACGGAATAGCGCCCGCCCACATCGTCCGGTATAACGAAGGTGTCGTACCCCTGGTCGTCAGAGAGTTTTTTCAGTGCGCCGCGCGAAGAGTCGGTCACGGCGGCAATGCGCCGGGCCGCCTGCTCTTTCCCGTAGCGTTTTTCGAGCTCGGCCTTCAGGATGCGAAAGGCGATGGCGGGCTCGGTGGTGGTGCCGGATTTCGAGATGGAGATAAGTGCGAAGGAGCGATCCCGCAGGGCCTCCACCAATTCATAAAGATAATCCTCGCCTATATTCTGCCCGGCGAAGACTACGACCGGCCGCCCCTGCTCTCTTTTCAGACAGGCGAAACTGTCCGACATCGCTTCGAGCACGGCCTTGGCCCCGAGATACGATCCGCCTATGCCGATGACCACAACCACATCCGCCAGCTTGCGCAGCCGGCCGGCCACCCGCTCCGTTTCGGCGATCTTTTCCGCGGTTATCTCTTCCGGGAGATTCACCCATCCCAGAAAGTCGCTGCCCGCGCCGCGACGGCTGTGGAGCAGGTCGTTGGCTTCGAGGGCTTCGCCCCCGAGTGCATTTATCTCATCGGGGGTCACCGCTCCCGATACTTTCGAGGTGTCGATTTTAATGATTTCCATAGAGTAGGTATATTTTTGTTCGAACGATAATACATTACTTATTGTAGGCAGGCGGCCATCTTTTTCATCTCCGCGGCAGGGCCGGCATTATCGTGCAGAATGCTGTAAACACACTCCGCGATGGGCATATGTATCCTGAACCGGCGGTTGACCTGCATTATGCACTTGGCCGCATAGTAACCCTCCGCTACCATTTTCATGCCGGCCATAGCGGCCTGGATGCCGTATCCCTTGCCGATCAGGGAGCCGAAATTGCGGTTGCGGCTGAACTGCGAGTAGCAGGTCACCAGCAGATCTCCCAGGTAGGCCGACCGCGTGACGTCACGCGGGGCCGGGTAGCTCTCGGTCAAAAAGCGGTTCATCTCCGTTGCGGCGTTGGAAATCAACCCCGCGAGGAAATTGTCGCCGTAGCCGAGCCCTACGGCTATTCCCGCCCCTATGGCATATATGTTTTTGAGCACCGCGGCATATTCCGCCCCGTAAATATCGGTCGAGGGGTTGGCATGGATATAACCCGTGGTGAACCTTTTGCACAGTGCGGCGGCGTTCCCGGGGTCTTTGCCCACGATGGTAAGGTAAGAGAGCCTTTCGAGGGCCACCTCCTCCGAGTGGCAGGGGCCCGTTACTATCCCTATCGAGTCGAACGGCAGGCCGTAATTGCGGTTGAGATACTCGGCTACGGTCAGGTAGTCCCCCGGGATTATCCCCTTGATGGCCGAGACGATAAATTTCCCCGCCAGGGGTACCGTAAGCCCCGCCAGCACGTCCGTTATGAAGGCCGAAGGCACGCAAAGGATCACCACGTCCGCCCCGGCCACGGTTTCGTTTATATCTTCGCCGACGTCGATCCTCCCGCTGTCGAACTTTACGTCGGTAAGATAGCGCGGGTTGCGCCCCGTGGAGCGGAGGTCGCGGGCCACTTCCGCCCTTCCCACATACCATCCCACACTGGGCTCGTTCTCCAGTAGTATTTTCATGATCGCCGTGGCCCAGCTCCCGTGGCCCACGACGGCAAACCTTGCATTTTTTCCTATTTTATAGAATTTTTCCTCCATAAGCAATACAAACCTAATAAATTTTCCCTGTTTTTTGGGACGGTGTCCTCTAAATTCTTATTTTTGTAAGTTACAACCGAATACCCGAATCGGGCCCGCCGGCCAGCACCGCGAAGGTGTCCGGGACAGGGCCGCCGCAAGGTTACGGTGCCGGCGCCCATCCGGCAGGTCTCCGTTGAAGGGGTTGACTACCGCGGGGAGGGGGTGTTGTAAATTTACCCCGGCGTTACAGGGTAAGGCCACAGCGGGTAGAACCCGCGAATTAATAAACTGACCGCAAAGGAACTTTAAAATAAATTCGGCATATTTTGAAAAAGATAAAAGGAGCGCTCATCTCGGTATACTACAAAGACGGGCTCGAAGAGATAGTAAGGAAGCTCGCTGCGTGCGGAGTGAAGATCTATTCCACGGGGGGCACCCTCTCGTTCATAGAGGGGCTCGGCATCGAGGCCGCCTCGGTGGAGAGCCTAACGGGCTACCCCTCGATCCTGGGGGGCAGGGTCAAGACCCTCCATCCGATGGTTTTCGGGGGCATCCTCGCCCGCCGCGAAAACGAAGTAGACATTAGCCAGAAGGCCGAATACGGAATTCCCGAGATCGACCTGGTCATCGTAGACCTATACCCGTTCCGGGAGACGGTCGCTTCCGGGGCCCCGCACGAGGATATTATCGAGAAGATAGATATAGGGGGCATATCGCTTATCCGCGCCGCCGCTAAAAACTATAAGGATGTGGCCATAGTAAGCTCCGTGGGCCAGTACGGAAAGCTCTGCCGGATGCTCTCGGAACAGAACTGTTCTACCACCCTCGAGCAGCGAAGGACGCTGGCCGCCGAGGCCTTTGCCGTGAGCTCCTCGTACGACAGCGCCATTTTCGAATACTTTAACCAGGCCGAAGGCCTTTCCATGTTCCGTGCCGCCGCCGACAACGGCACGCCCCTGCGCTATGGCGAGAATCCGCACCAGTGTGCCACATTCTACGGCGATTTGGATCGCTTGTTCACAAAACATAACGGCAAGGAGATCTCCTACAACAACATGCTCGACATCGACGCCGCGATGAACCTTATCGACGAGTTGCGGGGCGATCCGGCCTTTGCCATACTCAAGCACAACAACGCCTGCGGGGTGGCCGTCAGGGATACATTGTGCCAGGCGTGGAAGGCCGCCCTGGAGTGCGACCCGGTCTCCGCCTTCGGAGGAGTGCTCGTTTGCAACCGTCCGGTGGACGCCGCCACGGCCCGCGAGATCGACAACCTCTTTTTCGAGGTGATCGTCGCCCCGGGATACGACCCCGAGGCGCTCGAGATCCTCAAAGGCAAAAAGAACCGGATCGTCCTGGAAATCAAAGACCCTTCGCGGAGCCCTATGCAGTACCGCAGTCTGCTGAACGGAGTGGCCGTCCAGCAAAGGGACACGAAAGCGGGGGGTGTGGACAGTGAAATCACGGTGGTTACCCGAAAGGGAATCACCGAGCGGCAGAAGGCCGACCTTATCTTTGCCAATATTCTGGTGAAGCATTCCAAGAGTAACGCCATTGTCCTTGCCCGCGACAACACACTTATATCCAGCGGAGTAGGCCAAACCTCGAGGGTAGACGCCCTCCGGCAGGCCATCGAGAAGGCCAAAGCGTTCGGTTTCGAACTTAAAGGTGCCGTAATGGCCTCCGACGCCTTTTTCCCCTTTCCCGACTGCGTGGAGCTGGCCGCTGCCGAAGGCATCGAGTGCGTGATCCAGCCCGGGGGGTCGGTGCGCGACCAGCTGAGTATCGACGCCTGCGACCGCAACGGCATGGCAATGGTCTTTACCGGGATGCGCCATTTCCGCCACTAAACGTAAAAAATAACTGAAGAGCCATATATATTACCCACACTACCTAACTATCGAATAATGGGATTATTTTCACTGACACAGGGATTGGCAATCGACCTCGGTACGGCCAATACGGTTATAATATGCGACGGAAAGATCATGGTCGACGAACCCTCGATCGTAGCCCTCGACTACCATACGGGCAAACTGGTGGCCATCGGCAACCAGGCCCGCCAGATGCACGGCAAGACCCACCAGAATATACGCACCATCCGTCCCCTGAAGGACGGGGTGATAGCCGACTTCAATGCCACGGAGCTGATGCTGCGCGGGCTCATTAAAAAGGTGCGTACCCGCAGCCACCTTTTCAGCCCCTCGCTCAAGATGGTCATCTGCATCCCTTCGGGGTCGACCAACGTGGAGATCAGGGCCGTGCGCGACTCTGCCGAGCACGCCGGCGGCCGCGAGGTCTATATGATCTTCGAGCCCATGGCCGCGGCTCTGGGTGCGGGCCTCGACGTGGAGGCTCCGGAAGGTCATATGGTTATAGACATAGGCGGGGGAACCACCGAGATCGCATGTATATCGCTGGGCGGTATCGTGTGCAGCGAGAGCATCAACGTCGCCGGCGACGTATTCACGGAAGATATACAGAGCTACGTCCGCCAGCAGCACAATATCCGTATCGGTGAGCGCACGGCCGAGGACATAAAGATCGCCGTGGGCGCCGCGGTCTCCGAGCTGGAGAACGAACCGGAAGACTACGTGGTCACCGGCCCCAACGTGCTCACCTCGCTCCCCTCGACCCTCACACTTTCATACAGCGAAATCGCCTACGCCCTCGAAAAGTCCCTCGTGAAGATCGACGCGACGATAATGAAGGTGCTCGAGGCCGTTCCGCCCGAACTCTATGCCGACATCGTCAAGAACGGGATATATCTCGCCGGTGGGGGCGCACTGCTCAAAGGGCTCGACCGCAGGCTCCAGGAAAAGACCAACATTCCCTTCATCGTGGCCGAAGACCCGCTGAGGGCCGTGGCCCGCGGAACGGGCATAGCCCTGAAAAATATCCACCGCTTCTCTTTCCTGATGAAGTAACCACACACAGCAAAGGCCGGATTCCGGCCTTTGCTGTGGCAAATGACGTAACCGCCCCGCCGGAATGAACAGGCTTATAGATTTTATCGGGAAGATATACGTGCCGCTGCTCTTTATCGTCATCGAGATCGTGGCGCTGAACTATTACGCCTCGTCGACGAGCTACACCCGGGCCAAAATGCTCACGGCCTCGAACCACGTAACGGACGGGTTCCACCGCTACCTTTCCGACATCGGCGACTATTTCCGCCTGCGCAGCGAGAACGACCTGCTGCTCGAAGAGCTTGCCGCCGTTCGAAACGAACTGGAGGCGCTCCGCATGGCCGTGCCCGACCACACCGCGGGCCAATTCGACTATACCGACGGCGGCGAGTACTCCTATATGGTCGCTTCGGTGATAAACAACTCCGTCACGCGCCAGAAGAACTATCTCATCATCGACAAGGGGGAGCGCGACGGGGTGAGGATAAATATGGCGCTGGTCACACCCGACCACCGCATCGTGGGCTACGTGCTCGACTGCAGCGAGAACTTCTCGGTTGCCATTTCGGTGCTCAATCGCGACTTCCGCACCGGGGCCAAAGCCACCGACGACGGCTATTTCGGCTCCCTCTACTGGGACGGGGTCAGTCCCGATTACGTAACCCTCTCCGAGATACACAAGAATGCGGTAATTGCGGCGGGCGATACGATAGTCACCGGATATTCGTCGATCTTCCCACCCGACGTATTGGTGGGAACGGTGGAGGATATGCACCTTACGCAGTCCAACTACTATGAGGCGAAAGTGAAACTCTCCACATCCATGACCCGCCTGGGAAAACTGTTCGTGGTTAATTATGCCGACATCCAGGAACGGATACTACTGGAAGAGGGGCTCTTCGATTAAAAAGACTACACGATGCCCAGATTTATAGAATATACGGTATTTTTCTTTGCGGTGGTGATACTGCAGGTTTTCCTTTTCGAAAACCTCAACCTCGGCATCTATATCCATCCGCTGGTCTATATCTCGTTCATTATACTTCTTCCGATGGAGATGCCCGCCGTATGGGTGCTCCTTCTGGGCCTGTCGACCGGTATGGCCATGGATGCAACTACCGGTTCGGGCGGCCTGCACACCATAGCGACGGTTGCGACCTCTTTCGCCCGCCCGTACCTGCTTCCGCTGGTGCTCGGCCGCGAAGAGGTGAAGGGGGGGGGGATTCCGCTGCCCGCACGGCTGGGCCCGGGGAGGTTTCTACGGTACGCCGGGATGCTGGTGGTTTTGCACTGCACTGTATTTTTTACCTTCGAGTCCCTCTCGTGGAAATATTACCACCTTACCCTTCTCAGGGTTGCGGCGAGCAGTGTGGTAACGCTCGTTCTGCTCTATATTATCCAGACGGCGATTCCCGGCTCGCGCGACCGATCGCAAAATTACAGGTAGGCAATGGGCGGACAGCGGGTGAAAATATTACAGTTGGTTACGGTCGCGGTGTTCGCCGTGATAATTTTGCGCCTTTTCTACATCCAGGTGATCGACAGCGAGTACAAGGATAAGGCATCGAACAATGTGCTGCGATATGAAGTGCAGTACCCTCCCCGCGGCGAAATCTACGACCGCAACGGGGAGTTCCTCGTCCAGAGCCGCGAGGTTTACGACCTGATGGTGGTTCCGCGCGACCTCAAAGAGTTCGATACCCTTATGATGTGCGCCATCGTAGGGATCACCCCCGATAAGCTGAAGGCGGAGCTGGAGAAGGCTTACCGCTACTCCCGCAGGGTGCCCTCGGTCGTAATAAAACATCTCCCCAAGGAGGACAAGCTGAAACTCGACGAGCGGAATTTCCCGGGTTTCTATACCGTCTACCGCACCATCCGCTCCTACCCGCGCAAGATCGGGGGTAACCTCCTGGGATATGTCGGTGAAGTGGATCGGCCCGCCCTCGAGCGCGACGGCTACTACCGAAGCGGCGACTATATAGGCAAAAGCGGCATGGAGCTGGCCTACGAGAAGACCCTGCGCGGGGAGAAGGGTGTGAAGGTCAATATGGTCGATGTCCACGGGATGGCCCAGGGCTCCTATGCCGACGGTATCTACGACACGCTTCCCACGGCGGGCCTGGCCGTCACCTCCACCATCGACGCGGCCCTGCAGGCCCTTGCCGAGGAGCTGCTCGACGGGAAGGTGGGTAGCGTGGTGGCCATCGAGCCCTCCACGGGCGAGATCCTGGTCATGGCCAGCAGCCCCTCATACGACCCGGACGATATGGTGGGTCGCGAGATCGGGCGCAACTACAACAGCCTTATCGGAAATCCGCGCAATCCGCTTTTCAACCGTTCCGTTCAGGCCCGCTATCCGCCGGGATCCACCTTCAAGGTCATCAACGGCCTTATCGGGATGCAGGAGGGAGTTCTAACCCCCGATATGAAGTATTCGTGCAGTATGGGCTATACGGTGGGCCGGGGCGTGAAGTGCCACTCCCACTGGCCGCCACTGAACCTCGTGGATGCCGTCCAGACCTCCTGCAACGCCTATTTCTGCTACGTCATGCGCAATATCCTCGACAACCGTAAGTACTCCAATATAAAGGAGGCGATGGAGGTCTGGAACGACTACGTGCAGAGCTTCGGCTTCGGAACCCGGCTCGGGTCGGACTTTATCGGCGAACAGCCGGGATTCGTCCCCGACGCCGCATATTATGACAAGAAATACAACGGCCGCTGGAACTCCCTGACGGTAATTTCCCTCTCCATCGGGCAGGGCGAGCTCGGGTGTTCGCCGCTGCAGATGGCCAACCTTGCCGCCACTATCGCCAACCGCGGACATTATTATATCCCTCACGTGGTCAAAGAGATACACGGCGACCAAGAGATAGATGAGCGCTTTTCACAAAAGCAGTTCACAAAAGTCGACCCGGAGCATTTCGAACCGATCGTGGAGGGGATGTACCGGGCAGTACACATCCCCGGGGGGACGGCCCAGAGGGTGAGGGTCGACGGCCTCGATATTTGCGGCAAGACCGGAACCGCCCAGAATCCCCATGGTGCCGACCACTCCACGTTCATGTGCTTCGCCCCCCGCGAGAATCCCCGGATCGCCGTCTCGGTATATATCGAGAACGGGGGGTTCGGGGCGACGATCGCCGCCCCGATCGCTTCACTGCTGATCGAACAGTATCTGAACGGGGAGATCACCCGGCAGTATCTCGTCGACCAGGTCAAGAGTATGAAAGTCAATTATCCCTACTATGACAGGCAGCAGAACAGATAAGGGACTGGGTACCGGCCACATCGACTGGTGGGCCGTGGCGCTCTACGCCGCGCTTGTGGTCATAGGCTGGGTAAATATATACGCTGCGGTTTATAACGAGACCCACGGCGCCGCCTTCGACCTGGGCCAGCGCTACGGTATGCAGCTGCTCTGGATCGGGGTGTCGCTGGCCGTGGCGGTGGTGATACTGCTGCTCGACGACAAATACTGGCACATGCTCGCCTACCCGTTATACGGTGCGGCCGTTCTTCTCCTTCTGGCCACACTCTTTTTCGGGCGCGAGATCAACGGTGCCCGGGCATGGATCGTGATCGGGCGGGTTGCTCTCCAGCCGTGCGAATTCGTCAAATTCACCACGCCCCTCGCCTTGGCCCGCTATATGAGCCGCTATACGTTCAATATTCATAAGCCGGCCGACCTTTTCAATATAGGGTTGCTGCTTCTTATCCCCGTGGCGATAATCTTCCTTCAGAACGATACCGGCTCTGCCGTGGTCTACGGGGCATTTCTTTTCGTGCTCTACCGCGAGGGGCTCGACGGATGGGTCTACGTCGCACTGATTATGGCGATAGTGCTCTTCGTAGCCTCGTTCCTTGTCACTGCGGAGACGATATTGATATCGCTCGTTGTGGTATGTGCCCTCGGGGAGGGCCTCGTAAACGGACACTGGAAGCAGAAGGCCGTCTACCTGAGCGCCGTAGCCCTCGGGGCGATCGGGATCTATTTTATCTCGGCCCTGGCGACGGGCGGCGAGCCGTCGCTTTTCTGGTCGCTGCTTGCGAGCGTTACCTTTTCGCTGGTCTTCGTCGTAATGTATGCCTACCGCCGCCGGCTGCGGAACGTCTATATCTATATCGCACTGTTTTTCGCCTCGCTGGCCTTCGTCTCCACGGTCGATTACGTCTTCGACAATGTGATGCAGATCCACCAGCAGAAGAGAATCCTCGACCTGCTGGGCCTCGAATCCGACACCCAGAACTGGGGATACAACGTCAACCAGTCCAAGATAGCCATCGGTTCCGGCGGACTGCTCGGTAAGGGATTTCTGGAAGGCACTCAGACGCGCTTCGACTTTGTGCCCGAGCAGAGCACCGACTTTATCTTCTGCACGGTGGGCGAGGAGTGGGGATTCGCGGGGGCGACCCTTGTCTGCGTGCTCTTCTGCCTTCTGATCTTGCGCCTTATGAAGATGGGCGAACGCCAAAGGGAACCCTTCGGCAGGATATACTGTTACTGTGTCGCGGCCATATTTTTCGCCCATGTGGCGATAAACGTGGGCATGACTATTGGGATAATGCCCGTGATCGGGATTCCCCTGCCGTTTTTCAGCTACGGGGGCTCCTCCTTCCTCGCCTTCACCGTGCTGTTCTTCGTGGCCGTGAGGCTCGACTCGGGCAAACGCGAACTGATGAGAAATTAACCGCCACCGCTACCGGTAATAAGCCGATATTATGAGCCGATACCAAATAACAGGCCTCACCTCAGAGCAGGTGACCCGAAGCCTGTACATGTATGGGACTCACTAAATCACACCCGAG
>JAJBVJ010000141.1 GCA_020859875.1 Rikenellaceae bacterium | reverse complement strand
TAAGCCTGCCGCTAGCGTTCATCCTGAGCCAGGATCAAACTCTCCATTGTAAAATGTTTCGTTTTAAATATCTTGGCTTTTTCTCAAAGGTATTGTTATTTACTTTGAAAAAGTAATAAACTTTAGCTGCTAAAATATCTCAAAGAACGTATTTCTATTTAGAAATTTCCTCCGTTCACCGGCTCGGCCCTCCGCCCTCTCGGCATTAGTCCGCTCCGCTTTCGTCCGGCAATTTCAATTTTCAGAACCTTTGTTTCTCATCGTCTCTTATCGAAACGGGTTGCAAAGATAATCCGGAAAATTTAAACTGCAAAATCTGGCGGTGGAAAATCCAAAAAAACTTTTTCAGAACTTAATTTGCATATCCGGTTTCCCGTTTAGCGGGTGCAAATATATGCACTTACTTTGTAAAGTTCCAAACAGAATCCCGACTTTTTTTGCGATTTATTTCGACCGAAAATCCATCTGTTTAGATAGCAGCCGATTATAAATTAAGATTTTTTGTGGAAAAATAACGGCGGTTTAAAACCAGTTATTGCATTCCCGTTATTTTTTATCAGAAACCCGCTATCCTGCGACGCGGATTATCCGGCTTCCCGGATGCGGATAATATATAAACGACCGGTATTAAGGTTTTATTGCATCGCAATCGTTTAAATTTATTCGATCCATTTTCCGGTCGTTCGTAATGAACTAACGCAGATCCACCCGTTCCTATTGTGTACGTAGGAAATAAAAAAGTGCGGACTCACCCACGCCCGCACCCTTAAATTGAAGTCCGATTGCCCCTAATTTTCCTTTAAAACCTCTATCGCTTTGAGCATAACCGGGTCGATCACGTAGATATTGGCATAAAACCCGTCGTCGTCGAGCGGAGTGTTGCGTCCGATATAGGCACGCAGCTGGGCTACTATCACCTCACGTGACTTTGCAATATCGGAATAATCGGGCGGGACGCCATTGCGTGAGGCATACGCTATAAAATCGTTCAGCAGCCCGGTATCCGCGTCGAGCATCCGGTTAAGTTCCGGAATAGATGTGACGGCATTCAGCTCTTCGCGGTGGCGGTCGGCATAATCGAGCGTATATCTGTATAATATGTTCTTACCCCATACCTGCGAGTAATAATTCGAATAACCCACCGTGTCGAGCGGTACGAAGTAGTCCGGCATTATGCCACCCCCTCCGTATACCGTACGGCCTCCGGGAGTTACAAATCTAAGGCTGTCGTCGAATTTTACACTGTCCGCCGTAAAGAATTCGTTGTGTTCTATGCGGTGGAGTATATCGCTGCGGTAATCGTCGATGCCGTTGTCGTAGGGCCTCTGGATGGACCTTCCTGTCGGGGTATAATATCTGGCTATCGTAAGCCGAAGAGCCGAGCCGTCCCCGTAGGGTATCTGCTGCTGAACGAGGCCTTTGCCGTATGTGCGGCGTCCGACGATCCAGCCCCGGTCGTTGTCCTGCACGGCTCCGGCAAGTATCTCGCTGGACGAAGCCGTTTCCTGGTCTACCAGAATTGCTATCCCGAGATCGGTATATCTTCCCTTCCCGTTGCTATACTGCTCATTACGGGTTCCGTGTCTGTCCTCGGTATAAACGATCAGCTGCTTTGCGGGAAGAAGGTCGTTGGCCATATTGATGGCCTGGTCGAGGAATCCCCCCGTATTTCCGCGAAGATCGAGAATCAGTTTGGTCATACCGTGTTCGCTAAGGCGCTGCATGGCTGCAGCCAGTTCCCTTGCAGAATTTTTGGAAAACGCCGAAAGCCTGATAAATCCTATCCCCGGCTCGATCATAAATGCGGCGTCGAGGCTTTTCAAAGGTATTATCCCGCGGGTTACCGTCACAGGCACCAATTCGTCTATGCCCCTTCTTTCGAGCCCCAATTCCACCGTCGTGCCACGCCGGCCGCGGAGCATTTTCACGATGTCGTTCTGAGGAATGTTACGGCCGGCGACTATACTGTCGTTTATGGTTATTATTCGGTCTCCGTTAAATATACCGGCCACCTCGCTGGGCCCTCCCGGAATAACATTGAGTACGATTACAGTATCGGTGGCCATATTGAAGAGCACCCCGATGCCGTCGAACTCCCCGTCCAGCGCCTCGTTAACCGAGGCGAAATCCTGTGCCGGTATATAGGCCGAATGGGGATCCAACTGGCTTATAACGGCTTCTATCGCACTTTCGGAGATTGTATCCAGGTCAACCTCTTCGACATAGAGTTTATCGATCAGCGAAAGGGTGTATAAAAGTTTATTTTCCGAAAAACTTTTGGGGCTTATCTTGGGCATCGACGGAGCGGAATAGGCCGCATTCCTGCCTGCCGAGAACATACCTATAAATATGCCGCCGATAACGCCGGCGGCAAGGATCAGGGGGAATATTATATTCCTTTTACTATTGGTGTATTTATCCATACCTTATTGTTTACTTCTGAATGAATAGGACAGCCCCACGCTTATTACCGAATTGTATTGCAGGGATTTGGGTTTTTCGGCTTCCGACTGCCTGTCGTAATATAGTATACCTTTAAACGTGGTCGTGAGGAATTTTGTTGCCCTTATATCCAGATTAGTTTCCCAGCGGGCCATCGGTGTTTTCTTCAGGTTGGTGAATGTATAGAGCTCGGAACGGATCCAGAATATCTTTTTATAAAATTCATAATCGAGATTAAACCTGAGCGAGGGCCCCACTTCCCATTTGGCCTTGTCCCCGGGGTCGACCCCGTTCATTCCCACCTCGCGCAGTTTCCTGTCCAGTACGAAAACGGCATTCCCCCCGACCGGCGAAATTAGCACCGAAAAGGGTTTGTTGGTGTATTTGAAACCGACCGAAAGCTCCAGGAATCCCGGGGCCATGATGGTCGAAACCCGTTCCTGCTCGTCCCTGCTCTTATACCCCGTGGAGAACTGACTGCGCAGGGTAGCCGATGCGGCGTACGACCACCATTGGTTTATATCCCACGAGGAGTTGAGTATGATCTTGAATTCGTCGATATTCTTGAACCGGGTGTTATCGATAAAGTTCATCCCGTAGCGTCCGTCGAAAGAGGCGTCGTAGGAAAGTTTTTCCCGCTTATGGCTGTGTCTGAAATAGAGGGTGGCCAATCCGTTGAAGGTATTGTCGCCCCCGGCCGCCCAGTTCTTGAACTGGGTCTGCGACACCTGCAGGGCGGCATTTAATTCCGTATGGTGGCGGGAGCGGCGGATCCGTCTTTTTTCAGCCAGCCAGAAAGCCCGGTCGAAAAAATCGTTTTTGAATGTAGCCGGGACGACCATGGGGTCGGGAGCCAGCGAATCCCTCAAATCGCGGGCCGTGATCTCGCCCGGGGTGACCGTAGATATGGTAAATTGTGCCGAAGCGCCCCCGGCAAACATAATAAATCCCGTAAACCACAGAATTCTTAAAAGCTTCATTCCTATATTCCGCAAAAATATGCGGGTGCATCTTTAAGTTCGAGTAATATTTTTCCCGGTCGGCCCGGAAATCGGAACGGTACTAATGGGCCACTTTATCCGGATCCATTCCCGTACCGGTTTCAATACTGATCGACGAAATGAACGCCATATCGTCCGGCATGAGCTGGAAATCGAAAAGATTTGCATTCTCTTCGATCCTCGAAGGGGTCACCGATTTTGGAAGCGGCAAAAAACCCATTTGCAGATGCCATCTCAGACACACCTGTGCCGGGGTTTTACCATATTTTTCCGCTATCGGATCGAGAACTCCCGTACCCAGCAGTTTACCCCGGGACATAGGCCCCCACGATTCGACCACAATACCTTTTTCTTTACAATACCCTACCGTATCTTCCTGAAGAAGACCCGGATGGAGTTCTATCTGGTTTACCATCGGCAATACCTCGGCAACCTCCATCAGTGATTCTATATGGTGCGGTTTGAAATTGCTCACACCGATCGATCGGATGCGCCCCTGCCTGTATAGTTCGGTCATGGCCAGCCATGTCTGCCGGTTATACTCGGCCCACTGCGCCTCCTTTCCCTTGATACGGGGCCAGTGTATGAGGTAAAGGTCGAGGTAGTCGAGCCCGAGATTGTTCATACTTTGCTCGAAGGCCTTTAATGTTCTTTTATACCCCTGGTCGGAATTCCAGACCTTGGTGGTGACGAAAATCTCCTCCCGGGGAATTCCGCTTTCCCGAACCGCCCGTCCCACACTGTTCTCGTTACCGTATACCGATGCAGTGTCTATGTGACGGTAGCCCGCATCGAGAGCCGTCCGCACCGAATTATAGGCCACATCGCCCTCAGCACTGAGGTAGGTTCCGAACCCCACGCACGGGATCAGCACCCCGTTATGTAATTTATAGCTGTCCTTCAAAGATTTCATATTCCAACGTTTTAGAAAACGGTGGCATTTATCATGCCGGGCCGAATTACACTCCCCTGCGAGATAATTACAAAGATAAGATTTTTATTACATTTGGACTTTAACTAAGTTTACAGTATCCATATTAGCGTACGGTTATTGCAGATAAACCAAAAAAATCCATCCCATGAAATACTTTGGAGCACATGTGAGCTCAGCGGGCGGCGTACAGAACGCCCCCCTAAATGCCGAAAAGATCGGCGCAAAGGCCTTCGCACTCTTTACCAGGAACCAGAGGCAGTGGAAATCGATTCCCCTTACGGAGGCTTCGATCGCCGGCTTTAAAGAAAACTGTGAAAAGTACGGGTTTTCACCGGGCCATATCCTCCCGCACGACAGTTATCTGATAAATTTAGGGGCTCCCTACCCCGACCAGCGCGCCCAGTCGATCGAGGCTTTTATAGATGAACTCCACCGGTGCGAGCAGTTGGGTCTTACGATGCTCAATTTCCATCCCGGAAGCAGCAAGCGGGAAATATCCGACCAAGAGTGTCTCGACCTTATCGCCGAGGCTGTAAACTTTGCGCTCGACAAGACAAAGGGTGTTTGCGCCGTTATCGAAAATACCGCCGGACAGGGCTCCAGCCTCGGATATAAGTTCGAACATCTGGCCTATATCATCGAACGGGTTGAAGATAAATCGAGGGTCGGAGTATGTATTGATACATGCCATGCCTTTGCGGCCGGTTACGACCTTTCGTCGGCCGAGGCCTGCGATAAGTCGTTTGCCGAGTTCGACCGCATCGTCGGGTTCGAGTACCTGCGGGGGATGCACCTGAACGACGCCCTGAAGGGTGTCGGAAGCCGCGTCGACCGCCATACCGACCTCGGAAAGGGAAACCTGGGCTACGAATGTTTCCGTTACATCGCGCAGGATTCCCGGTTCGACGATATGCCCCTTATCATGGAAACACCGCATCCTGAAATATGGCCCGAGGAGATAGAGATGCTCTACTCCTTCGCCGAGAAAAAGTAGCGGGTACCGGTTACTGCCCTCCGTCCCGGCGGATCATATCCAGAAGAAGATAAATCGACGGTACGACCACGCTCCCGTGGTCGAATCCATTGATCTCGTAGAACCGTACGTTGTCGTTCCCTACGGTTCTTAGGGCGTCATACAGATAGCGGTTCTCCACCGTTCGGTTGTCCATCTCCAGGTCGGACTGCCCGGCTGTCAGAACGATCTGCGGGGTTCCACCACGCACATGGCTCAAAGGAGCATACCGATCGACCCGCGGGATGAACAGGCTATCTCCCCTCTCGCGGCACACCTGCCAGTGGGTGGCCGTTTGCCCACTCACGGGCATATAGCCTTTTATCCGGTCGGCATCGATTCCGTATTTTGCAAGGTAACTTTTGTCGAGGGCTATCATCGATGTAAGGTAGCCGCCTGCCGAGTGTCCGGCCACATAAATCCTCTCGGGGTCGCCACCGTAAGATGCAATATTTTCCACCACCCAGGCCACCGCCGCCGCCGCATCGTCTAAATAGGCCGGGGCATGAACTCTCGGGCTGAGCCTATAATTGGCAGCGGCCACGGCTATACCGCTCTCTTTCAACTCCCGGGGGATCTCTTTCTCCCCGCCTGTAAGCCCTCCCCCGTGGAACCATACCACCGTCGGGAAACCTTCCGGCCCGTCGGGACAATAGAGATCGACCAGGCACCTTTCCTTTTGGTACTGGTCGGCCGGGCCATCCCGGTAGGGGATATTTTCTATAAAAGCATATTGGCCCGAAGCCGCGAATATGGAAAATCCGAATGCCAGCAGTATAAACAGATTCTTATTCATAATAGATATTTGAATGAGGATGCAATTTAATAATAAAGCCGAAGAAGAGAAACGGTAACCATATTTACTCCTCTCCCGTTACGAATGGAAGACAGTTTCCCAGCAGTATCGTAGAACGCTTCCCGGTGCGGCGTTCCCACATTCATTGTAGGGCACCCGCGCGACACCGACTCGAACAGGTGCATTGAATGGTACATCGAATATAAATGGTACATCGAATATAAGGAGTGTAAAGGCCGGTATTGGAAGATAGATATGATACTTATCCTGTAAGGCTCCCGTTACGACGGCATATGGAGAAGTTTGACCGGAGGCTTCGGAAGTCATCACCGACAAGGAGCGCGATGCTATCGTCGGCATAAAGTTCGACATTGGCGCCGGGGAGGTAATCCCCGACATATATCTGTGGCCGTAATACGCGACGGGGTCAGGGACTTATGGCTCTTTTATCGAAATAGAGTAATAAGGCGGGAGAGCACGCGGTAACAGAGTAGATGCCGGGAGGAAGGCCCGGTCTACAGATTCTCCACCTCCTCGATCCATATCCTGCCCGAGGCGTCGCTGGGCATCCGCCAGTCTCCGCGGGGCGAGAGGCTCACGGTACCGACCTTGGGCCCGTCGGGCATCGCGGAACGTTTGAACTGCTGGCTGAAAAACCGCCGGAAAAAAACGGCAAGCCATTTTTTTATCTCCTCGTCAGCGAATTTTCCTTCGAAGGCCGACCTTGCGATATGGAATATTTTGGCAGGGCGCATCCCGAACCGGATAAAATTGTAGAGGAAAAAGTCGTGCAGTTGGTAGGGGCCCACCAGCTCTTCGGTGCATTGCAAAATCCCGCCATGCCCGTCGGGAGGCAGGAGTTCGGGGCTTATGGGGGTATCGACAATATCGCGCAGCCATTTTTCGGCCCGTGCAAAATCGGCGGTTTCGGCTGCCCACTCCACAAGGTATTTCACCAGGGTTTTCGGCACCGAGCTGTTGACCCCGTACATCGACATATGGTCACCGTTATAGGTGGCCCAACCCAGGGCCAGCTCCGAGAGGTCTCCCGTGCCGACCACCAGACCGCCCTCCATATTTGCGATATCCATCAGTATCTGAGTCCGCTCGCGGGCCTGCGAATTTTCGAATGCCGCGCCCCGGTCGGAAGGATCGAGGCCTATGTCCCGGAAATGCTGCTCACACACCGGGCGAATATCTATCTCCCGGAGGGTGGCCCCCAGGGCATCGATAAGATTTACAGCATTGCCGTATGTACGCCCTGTTGTTCCGAATCCCGGCATGGTTACCGCCGTAATCCCCTTTCGGTCGAGTCCGAGCCGGTCGAAAGCCCCGGCCGTTACCAACAGTGCAAGCGTGGAATCGAGACCGCCCGAAACCCCGACGACCGCATTTTTCGATCCCGTATGGGCCAGCCTTTTCGCCAGACCCATAACCTGGATATTGAATATTTCCTGGCAGCGTACGTTCTTATCCTCCTCACTGCGCGGGATGAAGGGTCTGGGGTCGAAAAACCTTTTGTAAGGCATCACAGCCCTTTTTATAGGAACCTCTATAAAACGGTACGATCCGCTTGCAGCCTCCGGGCCGAAGGTACCCAGTTTTCCCCGCAGATGATTCAGCGACTGGAAATCCGTATCGAACATCGTAAGGCTCCCCCCGTAGCCGAACCTCGGGGCCGAGACCTCGATCCGCCCGTTCTCGGCTATGATGCCGTTTCCGGCAAATACCACATCGGTAGTCGATTCCCCGAAACCGGCCGAAGCGTAGAGGTAGCACGATACCGTCCGGGCCGACTGCTGGGAAATAAGCGAACGAAGGTAGTCGTTTTTCCCGACCAGCTCGTCACTCGCCGAAAGGTTAGCGATTATATTGGCACCGGCCATTGCATGGGCGGAAGAGGGCGGAGAGGGCACCCACAAGTCTTCACAGATTTCAACTGCTATTTTTACTCCATCCTCCCCGAAAAGCAGGCGTGTGCCGAACGGTATTCTCCTGCGGCCGCAGTATTCTGTCTCCGCCCCGCTTTCGAGTGCCGTCCCCGACGTAAACCACCGCCGCTCGTAGAATTCCTCATAATTGGGTATATGGGTTTTCGGGACGATCCCCAGAATATTTCCCCGGTGCAGCACTGCCGCGCAATTATAAAGCCCGGCATTATATCTGACGGGCACTCCTACGACAATAATAATGTCCAGCCCTGAAGTTTTTTCCAGCAATCCGGCAACGCTTCTCTCCGCCTTCCCGACAAGCAGTCCGTCGGAAATAAGATCGCCACAGGTATATCCCGTCACGCATAGTTCGGGAAAGGCTATAACTGCAGCACCCTGCCTGTATGCCTCCACGGCGTGGTGGTATATCCCTTCGATATTATACTCGCAGTCGGCGACTTTAACGACGGGTACGGCCGAGGCCACCCTGATAAATCCAAAATCCATAATGCGGTTTTTACCCGGCAAATTTATGCAAAGTAAGCGGCAAACCGCAAAAAATAAACCGATCGCCTGCGGACTATTCTAACCGCCGGTTTCGATAACGGAGGGGAAAAGATAATTTTACAGAAAAATCAGTGCATTATGGTCACCCTCGAAGTATGTTGCGAATCGGTCGCATCGGCCGTCACCGCCCGGGAATGCGGCGCCCACCGCATCGAATTCTGCGATAATATGGCCGAAGGTGGAACCACTCCTTCGGGCGGTAATATAAAAATTGCCCGCGATTCGATCGACATTCCCCTTTTCCCGATAATCCGCCCGCGTGGGGGAGATTTCGTCTATACCGACCTGGAATTCGAAGTCATGAAAGAGGATGTGAAGTTATGCGGCGAGGCCGGATGCGACGGGGTTGTCGCCGGGATTCTCTTTCCCGACGGAACCGTCGACACCGCAAGGATGCGGGAGCTGGTATATATAGCCTCGCTTTACGGAATGGAGGTTACCTTCCACCGCGCCTTCGACGTTTGCCGCAACCTCGAGGAGGCACTCGAAGAGGTAATCTCCACCGGATGCAAACGGATATTGACTTCCGGCGGATGCGGGACTGCGGAGGAGGGAATCGAGACTATCGGGCGGCTTTGCCGTCAATCCGGCGGCCGTATCGTCGTAATGCCCGGTAGCGGGGTCACTCCCGAAAATGCGGCCTCGATTATTTCCCGCACCGGATGCACGGAGCTCCACGGGACACTGCGTTCCCGCTTCGAAAGTGGCACTTTCAAACCGGAATGGGCCGATTTCACCCGATGGCAGACCGATCCCGAAAAAGTAAAAAAGGTATTGGATAATATTTCACAGTTATGATCTATTCGAAAGGGCAAATATGAGGAAAGTGATACTTATTACAGTGGCGTTAATTATCGCGGGATTTACCGACGGCACCCATTTGATTTCCGACGGACAGATCCGGGATGAGGTAAAAAAAGATTTCATCGACCGGATGGAAATGATCGGAACGCAGAGGGCTGCCCATTTTATAACCTTCACGGAAAACCCGGAACTGACATTGCAGGGAAAAGAGGCCCTCTACTTCCTTTTGGCCTACTCTCCGCTGTGCGATCTTGCGGACTGCGAGCCGGAGTATTTCCTGGAGCAGGTGCGGGGAGCCTTCCGGGCCTCCGACCATTTCGGATGGGGACGATCGGTCCCGGAAGATATTTTCCGCCACTTCGTTCTGCCTTTCCGGATAAACAACGAAAACCCGGACCAGGCCAGAAATGTCTTCTTTGACGAGCTGAAGGAACGCATCTCCGGGATGACCATGCAGGAAGCCGCCCTCGAAGTCAACCACGGGTGTCACGAAAAAGTTGAGTACAGGGCCACCGACGCCCGCACCTCCGCACCGCTGGCCCTGGTTAGAACGTCGTGGGGCAGATGCGGCGAAGAATCGGCCTTCACGGCCGCCGCCCTCAGGGCAGTAGCCATTCCTGCCCGCCAGGTATACACCCCCCGCTGGGTTCATACCGACAGCAACCACGCCTGGGTGGAAGTATGGATCGACGGCCACTGGCGCTATCTGGGCGCCTGCGAACCGGAACCGCAGCTCGATACGGCATGGTTTACCGCCCCGGCCACCCGCGCAATGATGATGCACACCACCGTGCCGGGGAAATACCGCGGCCCCGAAGAAACCGGCACGCAGACCGGACTTTATACCGTGATAAATCTTCTCGAAACGTACGCCCCGGTACGCTCTGTTTCGGTAACGGTCACCGATTCGCTCGGGATTACGGTACCGGATGCACAGGTAAAATTCAAGGTATATAATTACTCCGAATTCTACCCCATAGCAACCAATAAGACCGCAGAAAACGGCACTGTCACCCTTTCCACCGGCTTCGGCGATATTTACGTATGGGCATCGAAAGGCGACGCTTTCGGATATGCAAAATTAAAGGCGGATTCGAACGAAACCGCAATAACCCTGCACCCGTTCGACGGACGGGAATACTCGGAATATATGGTAATGAACGTGCCGATGGAACTATCCACTGCGACCCCGGCTGCGGAACTTATCGCCGCAAACCGCCTCCGGCTCGCCCGGGAAGATTCCAAACGCAGCGCATATATGGCTACCTTCCCCGACAAGTCATATAGCTCGATGCTGGCTGCCGCCACGGGACTCGACCCCGAAGAGGTATGGAAATATCTCGGCCAATCGCAGGGTAACTGGAAGGAGATCGAGGCCTTTATCCGCGCTTATAAAAACAACACCATCCTTTTCCCCTTCCTCGGATCGCTGTCTTCGAAAGACCTCCGCGATACCCCGGCAGCCAACCTTTCCGACCATATGCCGGACTCCGTCCCGCAGTCGCCCGGCCTTTGGGAAGTATCGGCCGCAGAATATATTTATTCTCCCCGGATCGATATGGAAATCATCACTCCCTGGAGATCGTATCTGCAAAAGGAGGTTATCGACAAATATCCCGGGATGAGGGACGATCCGCTTCTAATCGTCAGGTATGTAAAAGAGAATATACGCATCGATCCGGCTCAAAACTATGTGGCCTGCCTTGTAACCCCGAAAGGGGTACACCAGATGCGAATGGCCGACGCCCGTTCCCGAAATGTCTATTTTGTGGCGCTTTGCCGTACTGCCGGCATACCGGCACGCATAGACAGTGCCACCGGCCAACCTCAATTCCACCGCAACGGGCTTTGGCATGATGCCGTTTTCGAGGCCGAAGCTCTTTCGACAACCGTACAGCCCACGGGAAATGTCAGGCTTAACTCGCCGGAAACCAACCGCATCCCACCCGCATACAGATCGCACTATACCCTGGCACGATACTCTAACGGAGATTTTGCCACGCTCGACCTCGCGGGAGTGCTGTCCGGCCGAAAATATCCCGTCGAGATCGAGATACCGGCCGGATATTATCGCCTGACGGTGGGTAGCCGCGCCAACGACGGCTCGGTCTCCGCCTTTACGGAATACTTCCATCTGGCGCCCGACCGACCGAAGGAAATTTCGATCTCCCTTCCCGAACTCGACAATAAATTGTTCGTAGAGGGCATCCTGGATATGAACACTGTCGTTTTCCTTTCCGACGGGACAAAAACGACCCTTAAAGAAATATCCAACGGGAAAGGAGTGATTCTCATTTTCGCCGATCCCGCAAACGAACCTACCCGGCATATCTTACAGGAGATGCCCGGATTTCTTGCCCAGCTTGAAAACTGGGGCGGGGGAATTCTGTTTGTCCAGCCGGCCGATGTGGCCTCAACCACGGTCAACAACTCTATCTTCCCGGATCTACACCGACAGACGATATGGATACCCGACGGGGAAAATTCGCTTTTGAACTCTGCTATCGAATCCCTGCGGCTGGATTTTTCGAACGAGTATCCACTCGTTCTTTACCTTAATACTTCCGGCGGTATTCTATTCTCCAATAAAGGCTATCGGGTCGGGATCGTGGAGAGTCTCTGGGAAACGATCTGCACGGAGCGCGGAATTATTTCTGATAATATTTAAACCTTAAAAACGCAATACAATGACTTTATTGACGGTATTTTTACAGGAGGCGGTTCCCGCCGACGGAAGCAGTTATAGCTTTCTGCTCCTTTTTATGTTGCTGTTCGTTTTACCGGGAATCGGCCTGATAGTTTGGGCTATGCTACGGAAGAGGAAAAAGGATTAATCCTATTTTTCACGTAAAGCCGGCGGGGGTCCTGGTAAACACTTAATCACCCGGCTGCGCCGGGTAGATTCACGCGCAAATACACGAGTGCCGGCTCCCAACTAACGCCCTCCGAAAGGCGGGGTGGC
>JAJBVJ010000178.1 GCA_020859875.1 Rikenellaceae bacterium | reverse complement strand
ATACCGGTTTTTGCATTGATAACTTGGTATTTAATTGATTAAGGTGGTTGGAAAGGTACCGCGGGAGCGGTGCCTTTCTTTTTTGCGTCCAAAAATAATCCGCCCTCTAAATCGAGTGCGGGACTATTTTTTCCCCCGTTGGACCACTGCACCGACAAAGCGGGAGCGGCATTTCTTTTTCATTGCTTTAGTACGCTGTCCCGTGGGCAGGGAGCTTTCCGGTATCTACCAAGAATCTATTATAGGGTCTCTTTTATAAATCCGTTAATTATCTCCGCCGATCTTTCGGGCTCTTCAACGTACCCCATATGGCCCGAAGCGTCCAGATATGCGAATCGGGCCTGCGGATGAGTTTCTTCCAGTTTTTTCGAAACTTCGAGAGGTATGTGTTCGTCGTGCCGCCCCATTATAAAAAGCTGGGGTACGCCGCTTTCACGGAAGGTTTCGTTACGGTCACTGCGCAGGGTCATACCGCGCAGCAGATTTACCGCTCCCCGATCTTCGGTCAGCACCACGAGCTCTTTCAGGTCTTCGATAAAATCGGAGAATTTTTTACGGTTTGCGGCAGCAAAACCTTTTTCTACGGAACCAGCAAGGAGGTCTTTTTTCCCGGATTCAATGATTTCTATCTCCCGCAGGCGGTGTGCCTTCTTCTCTTCCGTATCGGGGTTCGGGGTGGAATGGAACATTATGATCCCCGACAGCCTCCCGGGATAGCGCGACAGGAACTCGGCGGCAATATAACCGCCCATGGAATGGCCGGCGAGGTAGAACTTCTCCAATCTCAGGGTATCGGCCATCCCGGCCGCAACATCCGCCATCGCACCCATCGTATGTACATCCCCCTTTACCTCGGAAATTCCGTGACCGGGGATATCCATAACCGCAACTCTATACTCCCGTAGCAGCGGTATGAATTCCTCCCAGACATCCAGTGACTCCATATACCCGTGCAGCATTACCAGCGCGGGACGGTCATTTTCCGTCTCTTCGAAGCCGTAGAGCTTGATCCTTGTGGCAAAGCCTCCGGCCCTAATGAATTTTTCGATAGGCATATATCGTAATTGTAAGGCCGGAAGCCCGCTTCCGGCCTAATTTCTGATCGGTATTTTTTAGAGATCTTCTTCCGGGTCGTCAAAATAGTCGAGGACGGACTCTTTTTTCCGGTAATTTTCCAGATCCGCATCGTCCTCTACTCGCTAGTGGATGAAAGCTCGCTATTCTTTTACGCTGTTTTTGATCGGACCGAATTAGACCGCCTTTTTCAACGAATCTTCCGCGCTGTGGCCGAACCCCTTTCCGCGGAAATCTTTACTTTGTTTCATTATCCGTTTTCGACAGATATTAGTAAATATTTTTTATGACCCCTTTACCCGGGCCCGGAACAGTGCGGACAAAAACCGCGCCTATATCTCGTCTATTATCTCACTGATGCGAACCTGTCCGTCGAACACCCGGCGGGCCGGCCCCTTGAGGGTGATATTGCGGAAGCAATTGTCCTGTCCCGGGGTGAATTGTATGTGCAGTATTCCTCCCTCGACCCTTGCTTCATACTGCGTAACCCCGCTCTGTGCATATATATGGGTTGCTATGGCGCTCGCCACTGCCCCTGTTCCGCATGCGAGGGTTTCATCTTCTACGCCTCGCTCATACGTGCGTACTATTATCTTCCCCGGGCCTTCTATTTGCACGAAATTTACATTCGTACCACCGCTCGGGAGGTATTTTTCGCTGTATCGGATTTCACGGCCGCGGTTGAATACGTCCGTTGATATGATATTCTCGACAAATTCCACGTAGTGGGGAACTCCGGTATTGAGGAAGAAGGCCCCCTCCCCGAATTCATAACTGCAAACATCTACAATCCCGATCTCGACCATCGCTTCCGGGCCGCTGCGTCTGCTCACTATGGCGGTATGGGAACCGTCGCGCCCGACAAAGCGTTTGGCGTCCCCGCCGATTCCGAGCTGGTCGGCATACAGGGTGATGCACCGTGCTCCGTTGCCGCACATTTCGGCCTCTCCTCCGTCGGAGTTAAAATATACCATCCGGAAATCATAGTCGGGATGATCGTAAAGAAGCATGAGCCCGTCCGCACCGATACCGCGGTGGCGGTCACAAAGCCCGGCCACCTGACCTTTGGTCAGAAGACCGATGGGAAACTCCCGTGCGTCTATAATTATAAAATCGTTTCCCGTACCTTCGAATTTCGAGAAATTGACCAGCATCTTTTTTATGTTATGACCGAACAGGTTTATTCGTTTAACCGCCATACAAAAATAAAGATTTTACTTACTCAGCAATGAATCGGCCGGAAAAAAGTTCGATAAGTCGGGTGTGAGGGAAGTTGACAGAATTTCTTTCTTATTTTTGTAATTCGTAACCGAAAGATATAAATGATAAAAGAGATAAGGGAGCATCGCTCCATAAGAAGCTATAAAGACGATCCGGTGCCCGACGAAATCCTTTCGGAGATACTCGCCGCCGGGACGAGAGCTTCCAATACGGGAAACATGCAGCTTTACAGCATGGTAGTGACCCGGGATCCGGGGATGCGGGAAAAACTCGCCCCGTGCCATTTCAACCAGCCGTGCGCAGTGCAGGCCCCTGTGCTCATCACCTTTTGTGCCGACATCCACCGTTTCAGCTTGTGGTGCCGCCAGCGTGGTGCCGAACCTGCATACGACAATTTCGCATGGTTCGTCAATGCGGCCACAGATGCCCTGCTGGCCTCGCAGAATGTGGCTCTCGAAGCCGAGGCACACGGGCTGGGCATCTGCTATCTGGGTACTACGATCTACACCGCCGAAAGGATAGCCCGGATATTGGAACTTCCCGCAGGGGTGGTGCCGGTGACTGTGATGACAATAGGCTATCCCGCCCTCGATCCCGGCCTTACCGATCGACTTCCCCTGGAGGGTGTGGTGCATTATGAAAAATACGAAGATTACAGCCCGGAACGCATAGACTCTATTTGGGCGGAAAAGGAGGCGAGCGAAGAGACAGTAAAACTATTGGATACCAACGGGCTGCCTAACCTTGCCCGCATTTTTACCGAGCGGCGTTACAAGGCCGAGGACAATGTGGCCATATCCCGGTCATACCTGGAGTTCATCCGGGAAAAGGGGTTTTTCAACCAATAGACAGAACCGGTGGCCGGCTTCCTGAAATATACTTTCATATTGGCAGCAGTAATGCTGCTTTTGGGATGCAGTGCGACCAAGCGCATACCGAACGGGCAGTATATGCTGGTGAAAAACCAGGTCGGTGAAGATAAGGATGTGCCTAAAAAACAGAGAATACGGGCGGCCGACGTGGAGAAATACATAAGGCCCGAAACCAACCGTAAATTCCTGGGCACAAACCTGTATATCCACCTCCACAACCTGGCAAGCGCCGATACCACCAAAAAGAACTGGATCAACCGCACCCTTCGCAACTGGGGCGATGCGGCCGTACTTCTCGACAGCACGGCGGTGGAGCGCTCGGCCGGTATGATCCACGAATATGCCCAGTTCGTGGGATACTACAATTCCGAAGTTGGGTTCGATGTGGAAACCCGACGCAAGCGGGCAAAGGTTACCTACCATATCCGTCAGGGGGATCCCTACCGCATCGGGAATATTTCATACCGGTTCCATGACGATCTGCTGCGGCAGGTGGTCATGGAAGACAGCGCGGCGACCCTGCTCCATCCGGGCGAGATCCTCGACGGCAATGTACTGGTGGATGAGAAGGAGAGGATAACGACCTACCTGCGCGACAACGGATTTTACGATTTCAATCAGAGTTACATTAAATATATGGCCGACCCGACGCAGGATCCCGACATATTTGATGTCGAGGTGGAGTTCCAGCAGAAGGTCGTGGACTACAATTCGCTGGGGGAGGCCGTTTATGACAATACGAGCGTCTACCGCATATCGGAAATTTTCATCAACCCTCAGTACGACCCTATGAAAGCGGCGGCAGAAGAGGGATATTACCAGCGTATGGATACGATGGAGTATCGGGGATTGAAGGTCATCTACCCGCACGGGGGCCGTCCGAAAGTTAAGGCTTCTATACTTCGCCAGGTGGTGAACCTCTACCCCAACCATATTTATGACGAGACCGAGGTGCGGCAGACACAGATAAATCTGATGCGGCTGGGCAATTACCGGAGTGCCCATATAATTTTCGAACCGGTCGAGACCGACCAGGATATGATCGTAACTTTCGTAGGAGGCGAAGAGGAGGACCAGTCGGTCGAGTATGTCACCGAGAAGTACCTCAAGTGCCATATAAACTGCACTCCGGCCCTTAGGCAGAGCTACAAGATCGAACTGGAAGGTACGACCGCTTCCAGCTTCAATGCCATAAGGGCCACGGTCGGTTACCAGAACCGTAATTTTTTCCGCGGAGCCGAGCTGTTCGACGTCAGCTTCACGGGCGGCTACGAGTTCCTCCGCTCGGCCGGCCGCAGCGGCGCCTTCGAGCTGGGTGGTGCCGCATCGATCACCTTTCCCCGCTTCATTACCCCCCTGAGAGTCGACCGTTACAACAAAATGGTAAATCCCCGCTCCAAGGCGGAGATTTCGGTAAATGCCCAGAGCCGGGTGGTATACGAGCGGACGCTCGTCAGTGCAACGTGGGGGTACGCCTGGAGCAACCGCGGACGGAGCACCTTCGCTCTTCGGCCGATCGACCTTAATTTCGTAAAACTCAGTTCGCTCGATGCCGAGTGGATAGATAAGCAAAAAAATGCATACCTGATCCACAGTTTCGACGACCAGCTGGTGAGCGGGATGTCGGGCTCTTATATCTACAATACGCAGGTGGCGGTTCCGGGGCGCAGGCACGGCTCTTTCGTTTTCCGCCTGAACTGGGAGACGGCCGGAAATCTGCTCGACGGCGGAACCTCTCTTTTTGCAAAAAAACACACAGACCGGGAGAGCGGGGAACGGTATTACCGGATCTTCGGCATCCGGTATGCCCAGTATTTCCGTTTCGATGCCAGCATCAGCGACCGTATCGCACTCGGCGGTAAGACCAACATCGCCTTCCGCCTCTACGGAGGGATGGGCAAGGCATATGGAAATGCGGTGGCCATGCCTTTCGACAGGCTCTTTTATGCCGGCGGGAGCAACAGCATGCGCGGATGGCTTCCGCGCCGGCTCGGCCCGGGCAATGAAGAGATCGAAGACGATACCTATCCAAACCAGGCCGCCGATATGAAGCTCGAGGCCAACCTCGAGTTGCGGTTCCCGGTATGGAAGATGCTTCAGGGTGCGGTATTCTTCGACCTGGGGAATATATGGTTTATGAAAAAGAGCGGGCAGGCCGAGGAGAGCGTTTTTAAGATAAACCGCTTCTACCGCCAGTTGGGGTTCAATACGGGCCTGGGGCTTCGATTCGACGTCAATGTGGTTGTGATCCGCTTCGACCTCGGCTACAGGCTACACGACCCCAACCGGCCTAAGGGCGAGCGCTGGCAGGATAAATTTAAACTGGGCCGTACGGTGATAAACTTCGGGGTAGGGTACCCCTTCTGATCCGTTACCTCTCCAGGACGAAATCCTTAATGAACGCGGCCGTTTTTTCTATGCTGTGAATCGAGGAATCTATCGAAAGATGGTAGGACTTGGAATCTCCCCACGTCTTATCGGTATAGAAGTCGTAATAGGCGGCGCGCCTTTTGTCTATCCGGGCGATACGTTCGAGAGCCTCCTTTTCTGTCATCCCGTTCCTTCGGGCTACCCGGCGAGCCCTTTCTCCGAGAGGCGCATGGATAAAAATATTGGTGCATCCCGCCGTTTCCCGAAGCACGTAATCGGCACAACGGCCCACGATAATACACGATTCGCGGGATGCGATCTCCTTAATGGTGTCGGATTGTATCTTGAACAGGGCTTCCTGGGAGAACCCGGGAGTGAACCCGAAACCTACCGAGAGGGCATGCATCAACCCGGTCGGGGCTTTCTCGTCCTGAAGATCGAAGTATTCGGTCTCCAGACCGCTGCTCCGGGCGGCCTCGTCGATAAGTTTGCGGTCGTAAAATCCCAGATCGAGCATCTCGGAGAGCTTCCTGCCGACCTCCCGTCCTCCGCTCCCGTACTGCCGGCCGAGCGTAATGACAATCTTTTTTTTCATGGCCGTTAAATATTTATATTCTGTTTACGGAACTGCCTGAACAGCCTTGTCATCATTACCGCCGCAAGGATAATGGAGACGAAATCGGCGATAGGTATGCTCACCCACACCCCCGTGGCACCGTAGTACCGCGGAAGGATAATGAGCAGCGGGAACAGGAATATGAGCTGGCGGGTGAGCGACAGGAAAATAGCCGTTTTCGCATGGCCGATAGACTGGAAAAAGCTCGTTACCACCACCTGGTAACCCACCAGCGGGAACATTATGAGGACGACCCGGATCGCGGTACGTGCAATAGCCATAAGTTCCTGGTCTTTAGTAAAGACCTTAGTTACAAGATCGGGGAACAGCAGGCAGAAGAGGTAGCTCACGGTGGTGATGCAGGTGGCCGCCACGATAACCATCGTAAGTGCTTTCTTCACACGGTCGAACTTCTTAGCCCCGTAGTTGTAACCCACGATCGGCTGCATCCCCTGGTTAAGCCCGAATACCACCATAAGGAATATGAGTGCCACCCGGTTTACAATACCGTAAGCGCCTACGTAGTAATCGCCCCCGTTGTCCTGAAGGGCGTTGTTGATAAAGATCACAACTACGCTCGCGCTGATATTCATCAACAGGGGAGCCATCCCTATGGAGAGTATTCCGGAGATGATTTTTTTCCGGAAACGGAAAATACTCCTCTCGAAATGTATTTCGTGCCTCTTGTGGGAGAAATGGATAAATTCGATCACCATCGCAAGAAACTGGGCGATCACGGTCGCCCATGCCGCTCCCTTGATTCCCCAACCCAGCCCGAATATAAAAAGGGCGTCGAGCCCGCAGTTGAGTATTATTGCGAAGAGCATTATGGCCATCGACCTTCGGGGGTACCCCGTGGCCCGCAGCGTATTGTTAAGGCCGAGATATAGATGGGTGAAGACATTACCGGCGAGTATTATCTGCATGTAGTCCCGCGCATATCCGATGGTCTGGTCGCTGGAGCCGAAACGGTATAGGATCCGGTCGAGAAAAACGAAACACAGAGCCCCGAATGCCAGCCCTATGACCGTATTCATCAATACGGTGTTACCCAGAATGGCCTTGGCGCTTTTCCTGTCGTCCTGCCCGAGTTTGATCGACATCAGGGACGATGCCCCGATGCCCACCATCGCCCCGAAAGCGGCCGATAGGTTCATCAACGGAAGGGTTATTGCAAGACCGGTGAATGCCAGCGGATCGACCCCGTGGCCAATGAAAATGCTGTCGGCTATGTTGTAGAGCGAGGCGGCCGTCATCGCTATGATCGACGGGATGGCGTAACGCATCAGAAGGGTCGAAACCTTCTCGGTTCCCAACAGCGCAGTATCGGTCTTGTTTACCATGATCGTATGTTATCGACGGGCAAAATTACAAAAATCTCTCCCCGGTTGTCTCCCGAGGCAGTTAAATTATTGGTAATTTCCATGGGAAAAGCCTACGCTTCGCTGATCTCGACAAGCTGTTGGCGGTAGGCGGCCAAAATGCGGGATTTGGAGATGAAGCCCAGGTAGCGGTTATCCCGGTCAACTACGGGAAGCATCCACGCTTTGGTTGTCTCGAACTTGTCCAGTACGCTCTGTGTCTGCTCGTGGGGCAGGATGGTGTCCATCGGCGGGATCATATAGCGGTCGACAGGGGTGCCGTACTTTTGCTGGTCGAACATGTCGGCCCGCAGGTCGTCCAACTGTACCAGTCCTAAAAGTACCCCCTCACGGCTAACTACCGGGAATATGTTGCGGCGGACGGTAGAGATCAGCTTCACCACATCGCCCAGCGTGGCATTCTCGCCCAGCTCGTAAAAATCGGTCTCCATCAGTTCGCCCAGGTTCAAAAAGACCAACACCGATTTGTCCTTGTTGTGGGTGAGCAGTTCGCCGCGCTGCTCCAGTTTCTTGGTATAAATGGAGTAGGGCTCGAAGTAGTAGCTCAGAAGGAAAGAGACCGCCGTTACGATCATCAGCGGAATGAATAGCCCGTAGCCGTTCGAAAGCTCCGCGATAAGGAAGATAGAGGTAAGAGGAGCCTTCATCACCCCGGCCATTACTCCGGCCATCCCCACCAGCGTGAAGTTGATTATCGGCAATTCCATGCCGAACATCGTATTGGAAATATAGGCGATCACCCCGCCTGTGAAAGCCCCCACGAAGAGCGAAGGGGCGAACGTACCGCCGACCCCGCCGGCGGCATTGGTTGCCGCCATGGCGACCACCTTGAAAAAGAGTATTGCCGTAAGGTAAATTATTATCACCCACGGAACGTCCTTATATTTGTAGAACAGCGAGTTGTTGAACAGGGTGTCGATCCGCCCGTGCATAAGCTCGGTAAAGGACTCGTACCCCTCTCCGTACAGCGGCGGGAAAATAAAGATCAAAAGGCCGAGTATCGCTCCCCCGAGTATCCATTTCTTGTACTGCCTGTCCAGACCGTGAAACCTCTCGGCTATAGCGGAATTAACCGTGGTGAAATAGTACGAGATCAGTCCGCACGACAGCCCGAGGGCTATATACATCGGTATATTGCGCAGGTCGAACGTCTCCACCCCGGCGATATGCAGGATCGGGTCGAAACCTTTGAGTATAAATATGAGTGTCGTTGCCGAGACCGAGGATATAAGCAGAGGGATGATGGAGGCCATCGTAATATCCAGCATCAGTATCTCCATGACGAATACCAGCCCGGTTATGGGCGCCTTGAAGATCGCCGCCAGAGCCGCCGCCGCACCGCAGCCGAGCAGTGTGGTGATCTGTTTATAATTCAGGCGCATGAATTTGCCGATATTCGAGCCGATGGCCGAACCGGTCAGTACGATCGGTGCCTCGGGGCCCACCGAGCCCCCGAAGCCGATGGTGGTGGCGCCCCCTACGATGGAGGAGTAGCAGTTATGGGGCTTGATGCGCGATCCCGTCCGGGACATCGCGTAGAGCACACGGGTAACCCCTTCGGAGATATTGTCCTTAATAACGTAGCGTACGAAGAGCGAAGCCAGTACGATCCCGACCCCGGGGTAGATGAAATAGAGCAGGCTCGCCTCGTCCGCCCTGAACCAGCTTACCAGGGCGTGCTTTATGCCGTGGAGAAGTTCCTCGAATATGTAGGTTCCCAGTCCGGCCAGAAGGCCCACAACGATGGCCAGTATAAGCATCAGCTGCTTATCCGTGAGCCGCTTTGTCAGCAGCATCAACCACCTGTAAACTACTTCGGCCTTTTTCATTTTTTCCGCAGCGGCAAGCCGTGTTCGGATCCGTTTCAGAATCGTTTTATGCCCATTATTTCGCGGACGCAGCGCATGGTCTCGTCTGCGCTTTCCCTCGCTTTTTGCGCCCCGTGGGCCACGACTTCGCCCAGGTATGTCTCACGCGATTTGATCTGGGCGATCCGTTCGCGAATGGGTGACACAACCTTTATTATATCTTCGGCCAGCTGCTTTTTCATATCCCCGTAGCGAATCCGGCAGGTGTTGTACTCATCCAGGAAATGGCCGTAGGTTTCGGGAGCGGAGACGATCTTCATTATGGCGAAGATATTTGCGATGGGTTCCGCCATTGGCTGGTTCGGTTCGGTGGGTCCCTGGTCGGTTACCGCCTTCATTACCTTTTTGCGGATAATTTCGTCGGTGTCGGCCAGATAGATGCCGTTGCCCTCGCTCTTCCCCATCTTGCCGCTTCCGTCGAGCCCGGGAACTTTCGTGAGTTCCCGCCCGAAATTGTAAGGCATGCTCTCGGGGAAATACTCTACCCCGTAAATGGTGTTGAACCGCCGCGCGAACTTGCGCGTCATCTCCAGGTGCTGCTCCTGGTCTTTGCCCACGGGAACGAAATCCGCCCGGTGGATAAGTATGTCGGATGCCATGAGCACCGGGTAGCACAACAGGCCCGCATTTATATTTTCGGGATGTTTGCGTATCTTCTCCTTGAACGATGCGGTGCGTTCGAGTTCTCCTATATATGCATGCATACTGAGCAGCAGTGATAGTTCGGCCACCTGCGGCACGTCGCTTTGGATGTATATCGTAGCGGTCTGGGGATCGAGCCCGGCCGCAAGATACTCGGCCAGAGCATTGGTCACGTTTTCGTGGAGATGCACCGGGTCGGGATGGGTGGTAAGGGAATGGTAATCGGCGATAAAGAAGTAGCATTTGGCATCGTGCTGCATGCGCACGAAATTTTGCAGGGCGCCGTAGTAATTTCCCAGGTGTAGATGGCCTGTTGGCCGTATTCCGCTGACAACAGTTTTCATATTTTTACCGTTCGGTTTTCTTTTCTCGCAATAATCCGGCCGCCGCATATGTTATATGGCCGGACGCGTTTTCCGCTGTGCAAAAGTATATATTCTATTATTGTCTGTCCAAAAATTCTTAAAAATAATCTACTTTTACGGATTATTCCGGCGCGGTTGTGATCCCGGCTGCCGGCTCAAACCCTAAACTTCGCACGATGAAGACTTACTGGAGGCTGCTCGGTTTTGCCCGTCCGCTCGGGAAATATGCCGTACCCTACTTTTTCTATACACTGTTGCATGCCTTTTTCAATCTGTTCAACTATGTGATGATAATCCCCATCCTGGACGTACTTTTCGGACAGGAGGCCATCGTGCAGAGCGTCGTGGAAAAACCGGAATTCGCCCTGAAAACATCCTACCTGCGCGAGATCATCAATTACTTTATGTACCAGCAGTACGGCGCGCAATACAATACGATGCAGATACTACTTCTGCTGGCTCTCTTCCTTATTACCTTCTCCTTTTTCAGTAACCTTTTCCGCTACCTGGGCCAGCGCACGATGGAGAGCATGAAGATCCGCACACTCGAAAAGATCCGCAACCGCACCTTTGACAACGTGCTCGACCTACAGGTGGGCTACTTCACCAACGAACGAAAGGGGGATATAATTTCCAAGATTACTTCCGACGTGCAGGTGGTGCAGTTCTGTATTACGAACACGCTCCAGGTCGCCTTCCGCGACCCGTTCCTGATTATATTCTATATGCTCGGGATGTTGGTCATGTCATGGCAGCTAACGCTTTTTTCGGTGCTTTATCTTCCGGTCGTTGCCCTGGTGATCGGCTTTATCGTAAAGAAACTCCGCCGCAAGGCGACCATCGGGCAGGAAACCTATGCCGATATGGTTACCATGATCGACGAGTCGGTAAACGGGGTCAAGATCATTAAGGCATATAACGATGCCGATACGGTTAAAAAGAAGTTTTACGAGCGCAACGGCTTTTATTCGAGGGTAATGTGGTCGATGGCCAAGCGCCAGCAGCTTTCCAGCCCAACGAGCGAATTCCTCGGGATCACCGCCATGTCCGTCCTGCTGCTCTTCGGCGGCAAGCTCGTGATGGACGGTTCGCTCACCGGCAGCGAATTTATCGCCTACCTGGCTATCTTCTCGCAGATAACGCGTCCCATGCGCTCCTTCACCGATGCCTTTGCAAATATCAACCAGGGGATCGCGGCCGGCGAAAGGGTGCTCGAATTGATGGATACCAAAAGCGTCATCGAAGAGGATGAAAACCCCGTCCGGCTCGAAGAGTTCCGCCAGGGGATCGAGTTCCGCGGCGTAAGGTTCTCTTACGAGAACCGCGAAGTTATCTGCGGGGTGGACTTGAAGATCGAAAAGGGGCAGACCGTGGCCCTTGTCGGCGGATCGGGCGGGGGGAAATCCACCCTTTCCGACCTGGTTTCCCGCTTCTACGACATCGATTCGGGATCGATACTTATAGACGGGGTGGATATCCGCCGGTATTCGCTCCGCTCGCTTCGGGATCATATCGGCATCGTCACGCAGGACACCGTCCTGTTCAACGACACCATCGAAGAAAATATCCGTATGGGAAGGCGCGATGCCACCATCGACGAAATCATCGCCGCGGCCAAGGTCGCAAATGCCCACGAATTCATTATGGAGACCGACAGCGGCTACCGGACGAACATCGGCGACCGGGGAATGAAACTCTCCGGGGGCCAGCGCCAACGGCTCAGTATCGCCCGTGCGGTGCTTAAAAATCCGGCGATCCTGGTTCTCGACGAGGCCACCTCGGCCCTGGATACCGAGAGCGAAAAGATAGTACAGCAGGCGCTCGACTCCCTGCTCGAAGGGCGCACATCCATCGTGATCGCCCACCGCCTCAGCACGGTGGCCAATGCCGATAAGATATATGTCGTCGAGCACGGACAGATTGCCGAAGAGGGCACCCACGACCAGCTGATGCAAAAAAAGGGGGTCTACTACAAACTTATCCAGATGCAGCAGATGGTCTGACGGAGCGGGCGATTCTATTATTCAAATTCCGTTATTCCGCTTCGATCCAACAACAAAAAATTCTATTTTTCAGCAGGA
>JAJBVJ010000058.1 GCA_020859875.1 Rikenellaceae bacterium | reverse complement strand
GGCGATATCACAAAGGCCGACGGCTACTCCGCCGAGCCCTTCGGCAACACGGTGGTCACGGGCGAGATGACCCTTACAGAAATTGCCCAATTGATCCTTAACAAGTTCAACTCCGCAGGTAAGGAATCCCATACCCTCGACCTCTACCCCTCGGGGATAGAATATTCCATCATTACCGACGGACAGGGGTATGCGACCGATATATTTTTCGAATTCACCCCCCACGATCCCCCGGGAGGTAAATACACCGTGGCCCTGTCCGACTATGTGGATTCTGTCTACAAATACGCCCATACCGGGAGCGGCAGGGATACCAGGATAAGGATCGCGGCGGCCGCCGAAAAGTATATTTCGGCCCTCTCGCCGGTATCGCCCGACGACCACATCAGGGTAAAAATAGAGTAAGATGGAGCAGGAACACCTGAGGGAGCTTCTCGAAAAACTCCACGACAAATACAACCGGCCCGAATTTATCGAGTACGACCCGATCTCGATTCCCCACCGGTACAGCCGGCCGGAAGATATAGAGATCGGCGGACTGCTGGCCGCTACCATAGCATGGGGTAACCGTAAGGCGATAGTAAAGAGTGGGGTGCGCATGATGGAGTATCTTGACGACGCCCCCTACGACTTCACCGTCAATGCTTCCCACGCCGAACTTTCCACCCTTTCGAGTTATGTCCACCGCACCTTCAACGGGCAGGACCTGACCCATTTTATCCTCGCCCTGAGGAGGTTTTATACCATATACGACGGACTGGGGGGATTTTTCCAGAAAGAATGGAGAGCGACCCGGGACATGCGGACGGTGCTCTCGCGGTTCCGCTCGGCATTTTTTGCGTTCGACCATCCGGCCCGGTGTGAAAAGCACATCTCTTCGATCGACAAGGGGGCGGCATGCAAACGGCTCAATATGTACCTTCGATGGATGGTAAGGTGCGACGGGCGGGGTGTGGACTTCGGCCTGTGGAAGGAGATACCCGCCCGGGCACTATATCTCCCTATCGACATACACGCCGGCAATATGGGAAGGTTCCTGGGGCTGCTCACTCGCCGCCAAACCGATTGGAAGGCGGTCGAAGAGATCACGGCCAACCTGCGCCGGTTCGATGCGGACGACCCGGTAAAATATGACTTCTCGCTTTTCGGCGCCGGCATCGACGGGTATTTGAAGGAGAACTGAAGTATTTCCGGAGGGGGCTTCATAGTACCCACGATTACCATATTCCCATGGTCCTACTCCCGGATCCGATCCAGGATATCGGTCGCCTCCGGCATGCTACCTCTTGCGGGAGCAAGTCGGATATTCATCCGGTTAAATTAAAAGACTTACTCCGACGAAGATAATCTGGATTCAAATGTTTAAAGCTTATATTTGTAATAATTGAACTTTTTGCACTACTTTTAGCTCCGCCAGGCCATGAATAAATATTTTCTTGTAGGGATTTTTATGTTTTTCCGGCTGACGGCGACAGCCCAATCGGAGGGCCTGCAAATTCCACCCGAGTTAACCGACGGAGTCCGGATAGAAACCCATAGCACCCTTTATAACCAGGCATACCTCGAAATAGCCGATATGCTCGACGGGAACACGGAGCTGTCGATTAAAAGGGCCGTTTTTCTTCATGAGTGGGCATATCTCGACGGGGAGCTGGACTATAACTGGTATTGCACGAAGATAGATGATGCCGCAGCCTATCTCAACCGGTTTATCGCCGCAAACGAACTCGATCGATATAAAACAGGAAAGAATTTAGCGTTATACGATTATTTTACCCGTCCCCTGTCGGGCAACGGACATAAGGCATTCACCTATGATATGAGCGAAGCCGCCGAGCAGGAAGGGTTTGCCGAGCGGTTCGTGACGAAAGTTATCCGCACCAACACGGGACAATGCCATTCTCTCCCCACCTATTACCGCATACTTGCTGAGGCTATAGGGTCTGAGGCTTACCTTTCACTGGCTCCGCAACACGCTTTCATTAGCTACCGTAATTACGATAACTTCTTCCCGGAAGATTGGGTAAATGTGGAACTGACTACCCACCAGATACAGCCGGAGTTCTGGATTATCGAACATTCCGGGATAAACCGAACGATGATCGAAAACAAGGTATACCTGCAGCCTCTCTCCGTTTCCGAGACCGTGGCTTATCAGCTTGTGGAATTGGCATGGGGTTATATGGATAAATATGGCGACTGTGACGACTTTATGTGGCTTTGCGCGATTAAGTCTCTGGAATATTTCCCGCGAAACCTTCGGGCGATAAACCTTAAAGGATTTTGCATTAACTCACTGCTAGCAAGTACCTCACGTACAACGGTAACCGGTGGGATTCCTATGCGCGTCTGCTCGCAAACGAATTATTCGAATTGGAGAAATATATAGCATCCCTGGGCTGGACGCAAGAAAACGACGATACATTGGAAAGATTGGCGGAAGAGCATGAGCAGATTAAACAAGATCGGCAGGAGAAGCCCCGACAAACTGAAAATTAAGATAATATAATCAGAATATACCGGCCTTTATGAAAACAAGACTACTAACCACGGCAATTTGCGTATTGTGTTTCTTTTCGGTAGATTTGGTTTACGGATACCATCCGATTTCACCGTATGTATACGTTGCGAACAATCCGGTAAAGTATATCGATCCGGACGGACAAGTAATACAAGTCCATGATCTCGTAAACCAGCAGATGATAACTTATGAATGGCGGGAATACCAGGGAAATTGGGGCTTTTACGACAGTAACAATGCTATCTATGCAGGGAGCAACGCCTTTATTACTGAATTATCTGGAGCCTTATCAGGATTAATGAGCGGGGGGCGGCAGGGTTTAACTTGGTTAAAGGGATTGCAGATCATACCAATATAACCACTATATGGGAATCAGCAAATAGTGTAAGACGTGGAAATGATATTGGATGGAATCCAACAGGGATGACTCCAATTGGGCCAGAGCAAGTACCAACAACAGCTGGATTGAGTAGTGACCCTATGATAACATTAGGCCACGAATTGAGTCATCTAGAATACAGTTGGGCCGGGAATCAACATGGGACATGGTATAATATGACCGTTGCAGATAAAAACGGGAATCCCACTCAAAAAGTAATTTCCACGCCGGAGATATATACGACTCATTTGGAAAATAGATTGCGCTCAGAGAATAATCTACCATTAAGGACACATTACGGGGTACAAAACGGACAAGGATATGGCCCAAGAATCATAAATCCATCGACCGGAACAAGCAGATATTTTAACTCACATGGGGTAACTAATTACAATCCTATAAAGCGAGGAGTAACACCATTCAAATATTAAGATATGAAACGAGTATTCTTTCTGCTGATTTTGGTTTGCTTTTATAGCTGTGTGTTTTCTCAAAAATCAATAGATAACTTTTATTCTTTAATAAAAGCACCCAACACTATTAAGTATAGTGATTCATGGACATTTGTTAAGACCGATACCGAAGTTATTGTAACCAAAGAAAACAGTAAGTCTAAATTTACTAAGGGTTTTATAAGAAGTTGGGGGAAATTAGGGACTGTTATCGATTCTCTCGATTTGATCGACTACAACAAAGATACCGTGTTCATATTCCAATGGTTCAACGCTGTAAACCCATCCCAACCTTTTACAATGGTATCAACAGATAGAGATTTAATTGTCGCAGGATATGGCTCGGTAAAGCAATTAGATAAATCAGAAGGTTGGCCATTTTATTACGATTACTTCCATTCGGTATCTATCAGTGCAATAAAAAGTTGGGATATGGACAAAATTAGTAAAATGATTTCACGGTATGGAACAAAACCGGGTGAAATGGAGGAGCCTTCGTGGATTTATATTTATCGTATCATAATTGAAAATCATAAAAAAATCGAGACATCGATACTCAGCTTCGATGCTCTGTCTTTCTTTAGTCTACGTAAAACAAATAATATACTCCGTTAAATGGCGCACCAACAGTCCAATTTCATAATAGACAAAAGAATGACACCATGACAAAAAAGAACGTTTGGATTAAATTGGCTTCAAATCAATTACACTGGCACATGGCAGTTAAAGGATAAGGATTGCGTTTTGTTGTTGTTTGACGAAATAACAGATCCCCAAGTCGTTTTAAGGTCAGGCGTTATATCAGATAAAGAAAAAGAAATAGAAATTTGCACTAAAAATAAATTGCAATTCGAAAGTTGGAAGCTAAAGAGGATTAGATAATTTATAATTTAAACTTTTCATTGGTCACTATTTTCAAAAATTATAAGTTGCCTTTGTTTGCTCATTACATCCTGGCAATATTCTAACATCACAGAATGGGGCAATTCAGGTCGGTTGAGGCATTAAGAATCTATACTTTTAGCATCCGAATTTGGAAGACATGAAGTATATTCTTTTATTTATCAGTTTTTTCCTGTGTTGTGGAATTGCATATTCACCATCACAAGTTGACGACTTCCCTTCTGCCATAATATCTGCCCCTATGGGGAAAAAGGTATTTGTGACGGATGTGAAATATAACAATAGTGCATTCGGTAGTGTTGACGAGCGTATGGTCAAACCGAAAAGGCCGTCTCAATATGCACGAGATAAGTATATTGCGATGGGACATATAATCGACAGTCTGGGATTACAAATTATAAGGCGGACACTTTATATATTTTGACCCAATACTACATACCCACAGGCTCTGTATCGGAATTTTTTAAAGTTTCCTCTCAGAATAAGGAATTCTATTTTCTCCAGGATGCTTCGGGTTTTGTTAAAGATGAGGCAGGCAAATATGTTATGCGATACATCGATAATCTATATGACAGTCATACTGGCCCAAGGATAATTGAGTCCGATTCTCTTTTCTACAACACGATTTACTCTTGGGATGTTGATAAATTGATACGGATGATAAAGGCAACCGGAGGCCCATCCGGAAGTGAAAATTATATGTCAGCGACAAAAATTATAATTCACGACAATCAGATATTAAGAAAAGATATTATCAACTTCCAACCAGCAATTTTTTGGCGGATGGATTAGAAAATCTATGGCGTAATTTAAAATGAGGGAGCCGCACGCCGTGTTTCTCCACAACTTACCGCTATTTTATTACTTTTGCTTTCATAGACTAAAATAGCGACTCTCCATGAAACCCACCCGCCCTTTCCGTTTCAAACGTTTCGAAATAGTGCAGCAGAGAGCGGCTATGAAAGTAGGTACCGACGGTGTACTTCTCGGGGCATGGTGTACGGTCGGCCCGCAGACAGTTCGTGTCCTGGACATAGGGGCGGGAACCGGCCTGATAGCTCTCATGCTGGCCCAGCGGGGCGAAGCGACCAGCCTGCAGGTAGATGCCGTAGAACCGGAACCGGGAGCGTACCTCGATGCCCTGGAAAATGCCCGATCGAGTCCCTGGGCGGCGAATATATCTGTCCGTAATTTACGGCTGCAGGATTTCCGCCCCGCGGTCAAATACGATCTTATCGTCTGCAATCCCCCTTATTTCACCGAATCCCTTCTGCCCGCTTCCCCGGGAAGACGACAGGCAAGGCACGATCTGGAACTCTCCCGCAGCCAACTGGCCGAACATGCCGCCCGGTTGAGCACCCAAGGCGCACGTTTTTCCATTGTAATCCCCTCGGATCGGGCGGGCGAATACATCGTCGACTGTGGCCTTCACGACTTTTCTCCGGCCAGGCGCACAGATATAAGAACAAGTACTGCCTACCCGGTAAAAAGGACTCTGTTGGAATTTGTCTTCCGCCCGCAGAAGTTACCCGAAATGAGTGATGACGAATTGATGATAGAGACCGCACCACTCGAATATACTGCAGAGTATAGACATTTGACATGTGATTTTTACCTGAATTTTTGATCTATATCACCGGTAAATGAAGGAGGTTGGCCTGAAAATAAACACCTGTTATAAATTATAAATCGTTAAATTTGCCTTATAACGATAAAAATAAAAATATGAAATACCTTGTCTTTCAGGCCGCCGTGCTCCTGTTCTATCTGGCTTCCCCGCAGAAAGCGGATGGACAGAGCCTTTTGATCTCACCCCTCGAATACGGAGAGAGCGTTACGCCCGTTACGGCCGTCCGGATCGCCATAACTGTGGAAACGGAGCATGTAGTTCCGGGGCCGTATGCCCGTTACGCACAGAAATATCTCGGTGCTGTCCCTCCTCTCAGCCCCCGCACGGCATCCACAATAAAAAGTGCCGTGCTCACGGTCGCCGAATACAGTGCCGGCCCCAATTCGGAAAATCCCGGGGACGGGGTAAGGGTCATCCCTAACGTCTACGACCCTGCCAACTTCGTAAAGTTCCAGTTCGACCGCACCACGGCCGCGGAGATGTCCGCGGAAAATATGGCCCGCGAAGCTGCCGGTACGATCTTTACCCTGCGCAAAAGGCGCTTCGACCTTGTCACGGGCGAAGCGGGCGAACATGTTTACGGGGCCGGGCTCCAGGCGGCGTTGGAGGAGATGGCCCGTATAGAGGAGGAGTATGTCTCGCTCTTTATGGGCAAAACTTCGGTGGTTACCACAACACAGGTATTCGAGGTAGTTCCCGAGCAGGGAAAAAACAACTATGTCGTGTGCCGCTTCTCCCCTGAAGAAGGCTTACTCCCGGAGAGCGACCTGGGGGCATCGCCCATCGTGCTGAGCATCACACCGGAAGGTATAGCGGCAGCGACGGTTACCGCGGACAAAAAGAGTTCCAACCGTTACCGGGTGGCGGCCTGGGCGGAGTGTGTCCTTATGGACGGGGTAACCCCTCTCGCATCGCGGAAACTTCCCTTGTTCCAGTTCGGGGCCACCGTAACGGGTAAATGATCCGGTGTGGATAACGCCCGAAAACAGGCGCTTCTGCTTTCGATGCTTCGCCGGCAGATGAACGGTGCCGTAGCCGACTCGATGCGCGAAAAGGGGCTGGGGTACAGGCTCAACTACGGGGTCAGTGCGGCCGACATAAAAAGTGCCGCGGCGCACTTTGCACCCGACCACTCTTTTGCGAAATATATCTATGGTGCCGATATACGGGAGCTTTATCTCAGTGCTTTCCTGATAGCCGACCCCCGGTCGGTTACTTCGCAGGAAATACCCTTCTGGAGCCGGGGAATTGTAACCACCGAGACCGCATCCAACGGGGCTGTATGGCTCTTTTCCAAAAGCGGATCGGCCGCAGAGATCGTTTTCGAGTACTTCCGCTGCGGCGATCCTCTGCTAAAGTATTGCGCCCTGATGACCGCTGCGGCGAACGTCGCTTTCACCGGGGGCCGGCCTTCGTGGGATTGGGAAGAACTGCTTGTAAAAATCGCCGAGGAGATAGCCGTAAATCCCTCCATTTGGACGGGATATATGCGCGGCGGACTTGCGGCCCTCCTTTTAAGATTATCTTCCCATATACCATCTTCGGTAATCGCCATCGAAACCCTGGTATCGTCCACCGGCGGGGAATTATCCCGGTATCTACGGGAAGAGACCGGAATATAATAGCGGTAAATTCCCATTTAATACCTGTACCGAACCGTCCGGCCGCTGCCTGTCCCCAAATGTGGATCACTTGTATCTATACTGGATTTATTTGACGGCGGTCATACTAATTCCGTTTCCTGCTGCGTCTGGTGGTCTTATCGGCCCTGGTTTGCTCCTGATTTCCGTATGCTTCCCCTTGGAGAAGGTCCGATCTGAAGGGTATATCTCTGACTGCGGGCCGTGAAGAAATAGTGTCGGTTGGAGCGGTGGAACGGGATACGAGGGGAACGGAGATTTGGTGCGGCGCGGTGGAATCGCGGCGTATGATAATGAGCCTGGTTTCGCCAGAAAATACACTCTGCCGGGGAGGCGGTATTCTCTCTACCATCAATTCGGGATCGATCACCGGCGTAGCCTTGTAAGGGTCTTCCTTGCGGGGCCTCTTTTTGATGATTATATGCTTTCCGGATACTACCAGGTCGTAGTCATTGCTGTCCAATACTTTCCAAAGCGCCTCTTGTGCGCTCATATCGCCGATGTCGGGGTAAGCGCTCACCGAGGGGGTTATCTCTTTGGGAATATAGGCGACCGACCAGCCGGTTCGGCTTTCCACCTGCCTTACGAACCGGGCAAAAGATACGTGGCCCGGATCCTCCTGGGAGTAGAGCGGCAGGGCGGCCAAAAGCGAAAAAACCAACAGGAAGTATCTCGGGAGTAGCCTGGGTACCATAAGTCGCATGAATGCATAAAATTAAAGGCTCGGGCGGCAATTTTCGACCGCCCCGGCCCGAGGGCCAAATATACAAAAAAGATGGGAAAGCCGTGTGGGCTTTCCCATCTCCAATAAAGGGGCTAAAGAACCTATTACTACTAAAATCGCTTATTAAATTAATTTTTTATACATCCACTACGTTATCACTCTATTTGAATAACTCCGTCAATAAGCTGGTAGTTAAACCCGTCAGAAACGAGTCTGAGGACATCCAGTTTCTCCTCGAGGGTTTCCGTGCCTGTAAACCGCACATTGTACTGCGTCCTTCCCCCTAAATCGGACGGTATAGCGACCTGCAGGCCGTGTACCCTTGCGACCGCCCGAAGCATCTGCTCGAGTGTCGCGTCGGAGAAAACCAACTTTCCTTCGGCTAAGGCCTCCCTGGAACGAAGAGCCTCGGAGAGGGGAGCGACCGTATAGTCTCCTGTCGAGGAGTCGTAGGTAAGTTCGCTGCCCTGGGATAGCGATACGGGGGAAATACCCTCCATCATCACATCCACCGTGCCTTCGACGAGTGAAACCGTCGCCCTGGCAAGTTCGTTGTCCGTTGTGACCATAAACTGCGTCCCCGTAACTTTCACGGTCAAAAAATTACCCTCTACGATAAAGGGATGCGAAGCATCGCCCGTTACCGTGAAGTAAGCGTCTCCGTCCAGTTTTACCCTCCGCTCATAACCCCTGAAATGGGCGGGGTAGGACAGTGTTCCCTCCTTGATCTCCGCAACGGAGTTGTCGGGAAGTACGACTCTTTGGCCGGCGACAGCTTCCAGGTATGCAACCTGCTGTACTGTGAAGTTTCCGGTGTGGCGGTCGTTCCATAGTATATAACCCCCTGCTATAACCATGAATGGTATGATAACCGCCGCAACCCGAAATGCCAGCTTTCTTCTCAAAGGCCTGACCGCCGGGTTCGGGAAACCCAGCTTTTTTCTGACTTGCTGTAAAGAACCTTTAGCGTCCCATTTGCTGCCGCAGGGTGTTGCTTCCCACATATCTTCGAGCGCTTTTTCTTTTTCTCCTTCACCGCCGGCATCGCTTATAAGCCAGAGATGAAAGCGCTTTTCGACATCTGCGGGATACCTTTTCTCAAAGAACTTTTCGATCAGTTCCCTCGATCTGGTATTTCCTTCGGTGGCAGTCATTGTGGTGCTTTTACATTAATAATACAACCGGGAAGCATAAAACTCCCGGCCGGAAATAAATATTTTTGGATCATTTAGCTGAAAAAAAATGCAAAGAGCGAGAGTACGCGCTTTATATCTTTGAGGGCCAGGCTGATCTGGTTCTCAACGGTTTTTTTGGAAACGTTCATCTCCCGGGATATTTCTTCGTTGGATTTTCCCGATACGCGACTCAGTCGGTATATTTTCCTGCGCTGCTCGGGCATCCCGGCCACGGTCATATCGATCAGAAGTTGGGTCTCCTTAGCCTCGATTACCTCTTCGCCGTGGGTAGACTGCTCTGTGTGGAGAATGGCGCTGCGGGCATACTCGTCGTGCACATATTTGTGTTTGAGGTAATTAAGGGCAGAATTCCGGGCCGACGTGTAAAGGTAGGAGCCGATTTGCCGGCCCGGGTCGAGGCTGCTTCGGTTCTCCCAGAGTTTCACGAAAATATCCTGTGCGAGCTCCTCCGCGTCCTCGCTGCACCGTATGATCGAATCTATGAAAGAGCGCACTTTCACGAAGTAAAACAGAAAGAGGGTCTCGAACGACCCGTGGTCTCCCTGCTTGATCTTCTCTACCGTATGTGCGGATTCCTTCAATGCGGCGGAATGTTAATCGGTGTCTTATTCGGATTCCAAAGATAGGGTATATTGGCTTATAAATACAAAGGCCGCGGCCCGACTTTCTGAATTTAAGGATAGAAAGTGACGTATCTTATAATTTATGAAACTTTTGCGGGCTCGAATTTATGAAAAAAACAAAAGTGCGCATTATTATATGCGCACTGTAAAGTTCCGTTCCACCTTCTTAGAAGGGAAGGTCGTCGATGTCGTCAGCCGGTGAAGGGAGCACAGGCTCCTGTGCGGCCGAAGCCCCGGCGGGGGCCCCACCGCCTGCGTAGCCGCCCGAGGGTTGCCGCTCCTGGCCGTAATTTCCCGCCGTCGGTCCACCCTGCGAGTCGCTGCGCCGCCCGAGCAGTTTCATGTCGTCCGCCATGATCTCGATGCCGTAGCGTTTTGCGCCCGACTGATCCGTCCATTCGTTGCTGCGTATCTTGCCCTCTACGTATATCTGGCTACCTTTCTTTACGAAACGGTCTGCCGTATCGGCCAGGTTGCGCCACAGGGTTATGGTGTGCCATTCGGTGTGGTCGCGGGCCTCCTGGGTCTGGCGGTTGTATATTCTTTCCGTGGTTGCGAGCCTTACCCGCGCCACCTTTACGCCGCTTTCGAGGGTCCGTACTTCGGGGTCGGCCCCTACATTTCCGATCAGTATTACCTTGTTAATCATAACGGTATTATATTTTTATGGGTTAGTATCGAGCGCCTTAATCATTTCAACGAAAAGCCTTGTCATATCGACCGCCGCCCTGGCACCCTCGCGCTGCACCTCCTCGTGGGTCGACTTTTCACCCGAAAGCCCCACATTGGTAATCACCGACATCCCGAACACCGGGATCTGCATGTGTCTGGCCGCGATTACCTCGGGGGTAGTCGACATGCCGACGGTGTCTCCGCCGATCGCCTTAAAGTAGCCGTACTCTTTCTGGGTCTCGAAAGTGGGCCCCGTGCCGCCAACGTAGCATCCGTACTGCAGTTTAATGCCCAGACGGGCGGCCGTATCACCGGCCAGTTTTATAAGCGTCGGGTCGTATGCGTCGTTCATATCGGGAAAGCGCGGCCCCAACTCGTCGATATTCGGCCCTACGAGCGGGTTCGGAATGAGGTTTATATGGTCGGTTATCACCATCAGGTCGCCCGTGCGGAAAGCGGAATTGACCCCGCCGCTTGCATTCGAAACGAAGAGGTATCGGATGCCGAGCAGCTTCATCACCCTCACCGGGAATACCACCTGCCGGGGGGTGTAACCCTCGTAATAATGGAATCTTCCCTGCATGGCCACCACCCTTCTGCCCCCGAGCAATCCGAAGATCAGCCTTCCGTGGTGCCCTTCCACCGTAGAGACGGGAAAATTCGGGATATCGGAATAATCTATCGAGGCTTTGATCTCTATATGGTCGACCACACCGCCCAGCCCGGTGCCCAGTATGATCCCTATTTCGGGGTCGAAGCATGCCCTGTCATGTACGAAGGATGCGCTCTGACGGATTTGTTCTAATGTCATAATCGAGTTTATTAAGGAATTCTTTACGGGTATCTTCCCTGAATGATATTTTTATCGGCATATAAAAGAGTTTCACCCTCAGGTGGGGAGGGATCTTCCGGCTCCCGGCGAACTTTACAGCATCTTTTTCGGTCATCACTATCACCGTACCTTCCGGGGCCCCGTCGAGGGCTTTCTCCATGGTCTGCAGGTCTTTGCGGCGGTAGGTGTAGTGGTCGGAATAGACCATCCGCTTCACCATGTCGAACCGTCGGCCCAGCGCCTTATGGAACGGTTCGGGGTTGGCGATTCCCGACATGGCAATAATCTTCGACCCCTTTTCGGGCAAATCTTCCGTATCCAGCGGAAAAACCGGCTTGAGGTTGCCGTACTGTGTTGCCGTGAAAAAAAGGCTCTGATATGGGAAGAGATTTAGCGATTTTTGTGTGATCCTGCGGTCGATGGGGGTCATATCTTCCGGACACTTGGTGACGATCACATAGTGGGCCCTTTTCATCTGCGAACGCGTGTCGCGCAGGCTTCCCCATGGAAGAAGGTGGTCTTTACAGACCGGTCGGTTATAGTCCATCAGCAGGATATTCACCCACGGCTCGACCCACCTGTGCTGGAAGCCGTCGTCCAGTAGGATAAGATCCACTTCAGGATGGTCGGCCCTGATTCGCTCTATGCCTTCGGTACGCTTCTCACACACCGCAACCACTATCTCCGGGAACTTTCTTTTGATCTGTTTCGGCTCGTCGCCTACCTCCAAAAAGGGAGAGTCCACGCGGGCTTCCACGTAGCCCTTCGTACGGCGGCGATAACCCCGCGAAAGAACCGCTACGCTGTTCCGCGCCGCGAAATGGGAAATAAGCATCTCGGTCACAGGTGTCTTACCTGTGCCACCAACGGTGATATTGCCCACGCAAATTACCGGTATGTCGTACTTTCGCGATCGGACGATGCCCCAGTCGAAGATTTTATTCCTTACGGAAACCCCTATGCCGTAAAGCATTGCCAAAGGTGCGAGCCATTTGCTGCCCATTCTCCCCCGGTTGATGTGTTTCCTCCAAAGTTAATTTAATTTGGCGTGAAACCCAAATAAGCGCGATTTTTAACGAACATTCCCGGAGTTTAAACCCTCAACATCAGGTACCGTTTCTATTTTATCGAATCCCCAATCGGATTAACC
>JAJBVJ010000108.1 GCA_020859875.1 Rikenellaceae bacterium | reverse complement strand
CATGTAAATGGGAATGATGCTGAATATTCATCCTATAAAAGAGGTGCCTTTTATATGTATCGTAAAAATGCTGTTCAAGAAACAATTGAACGCTGTATAGAATTGGGTCAATATCTTGTAAAATATCTTAAACCTTATAATAAAGACCGTAGTGATTATATTCCCGTTGTAAATGGAGATTTTCAAAAAAAAGATTTAATGGTCCTATCATCCGATCAAAATGTGGGGAATAAGGCAAAATATAGATCTCTCGTTGAAATTGGAACTTATACTAACCCTAAAGATGCCATGATATTATACGACAATAAAGAAGAATTACCGACTATGGTTTCTAGCCAATTAGTAAGAGGTTTAATCGAGCATATAAACAATCATTTCTAATGAAAAGTACATTTACAATTTTATTAATATTGCTCCTAGCGATATGTAATTCGGGAGCCCAACTTTTATGTTTTACTCAGAGTGACATTTCTTCAACTGAAAGGATTGAAATTTCCGAGCTAATGGAAAACATCACCAGGGAAGCAAGAAATATATACACATATCAGGTTGATGAAGGTCCGAGTAAACGTATAGGTTATTTTAGGTGCTGCAGTATCGAGGATTTTTTTAAAAGAATGCTTGTGAACAATAAGCAAATTAATGAAATTTCACTTTCAGATTCAATAGTTACAATTACTTTCGAACCAGAATTTCACCAACACACCCTCCTTGAAGCATTATATCATACATACAATGATATGTACAAAGCATTATTTGCATATGAAAAGGTAAATAGTGTTAGTATTGTCCTTGTCGACGGGACAAATCTTACTTTTTTACCTACCCTTGGATCAGATTCTTGGAAACCAATTGAAAATGCAATATTAAAAAAAGAATGGTTCATAGAGGATATTGATTATGTTTATTTACTGGGCATATATGATGTCGAAGGAGGTTTATGCTGTAATGAAAAAGGAGAGTATATAGCTGAAATAGTGCAGAATAAGGTGGGAGAATATTTGAATCTTATACAGTTACGGTAATCCGGTCGATAAACTACTGCCCGGAAGTTCGGTGACATTATGTATTGAAGTCGAACAGGGCAACGAAGGAAAAACCATGGACCTGACGGTAAAAGTTGCGGACGGAAGAAAATTTAAAGCAGGTGCGACAACCCTTTCTTATAAAGGACTTGTAATCGAGAACGATAATATATCTTACGTGGAGAACTTTATAATCGAGTACGAAGATGAATGAAATAGAACTGACAGCCGCATTGGAAGGGGAACGGATTTTTTATCCGCTAACTGTCCTTGACCCCCGGATAACTTCTATTTCATGGAGCGCAGAAGCAGGAGGTGAAGCGGTTACGGAAATAAAATACGGTAAACGCTATTATGTAAATGTGGAAACGCGGGAAGCATCAAGCACTTATCCAGATAGAATTCGTTAATAAAACTTCACCTCAAGATTGGGTTTTCCGAAAAGATACTCTACAACTTGTAAGTAATGGTGTTGATCCACAGACCGGAAAGGAAAGTTTAGAGTATATACCATACGTAAATATGATTAAGGATGCTACTCAGATGAAAGTAGATACCAATAAATATATTGAATATATCCATTTCCGGTTTACCGCGAGAGGATTACAAGACGTTCCCTCCAGAGGAATAATCCTTTATTTATGCTCTTTGCAAGCAGAAGATGCCGGAGGTGCAGCTTATGTAATGCCTTTTAGTAGTAGGCATTGCATCGTATTTAGGAGCAATCTTGGCAAATACAGTACCTATGCTCATGAAATAGGACACACCCTGGGACTTTACCATACGTTCCACAATGAAGATGATAGTGGAAATATAATAACTATTGATGATGATATTCGCCAAAAGATTACAGCATGGCAAGATAATATAACGCAAAAAGAAAATGAGAAGAACGGTTATTTAGGAGCAAAATCTGAATATTTTGATTCTTATCCAGACCAAAAGGCTGAGGTGGAGAAGTTCTTTGACAATTATAAGGCAAGATACCATCAGTATATACAAGAATATCCCATATCGATGAACCGGGATAAATTGAAGTTCGACAAAGGTAAAACAGATAATATAATGGACTATACCTCCAATAGAACATTTTTTACTAAACGACAATGGGAAATAATGCAACAGGAAACCTTGGAATATTATAATGAAAATTGACTTTTTTCTAACCGTTATCGTTTCCACATTCATCTGGTTATTTCCGGCGTGGTCACTTATTTCTTTTGCAACCGAGCCTGTAAGCTCATGGAAAATATATAGCTTTCGTGAAGATTCCGTTACCCATGTGGGCGTAAATATACAGTGGTTCGGATATAATACGAGTCTCAATCCATTATCCCGCTTCTGTGATTTTTTCGAATTGTCCGATGGGAAAATAATCGAGAAGCAAGGAGGGAATGGCAATTTTAAAATAATGGTGCGTACCTCTTCATCTTCGTCAATTATGGCAGAATTCAAGATGGGTATTATAAGAGAAATCGCAGAAAACCGAAACAATACAATTGATTGGCAGATAACGTATTTTGACCCTGAAGGGAATATACGCTCGATAAGCTGTGCTGCTCATTCCGACGACCTTAAACTTGAAAGTGGAAGTGGATATTATTATGCCACTGAGATAATTTCCGAAGTAGATACTATAAGATATGCTAAAGGGGAGGATATATCAGCATATACCAAGTCTGTTATTAAAGAAGACGAAATGGGATTCTTGTTTTCAGACTTTCCCCATATACTGAATGACAGTATTATTCTTAGAGTAAGAACGCAAGCATACATGAGTGAAGAAGGTTTAGTTGAAAATAACTTCAAAATCGGGCAATGGAAATACTATAATGATAAAGGAGAAACAATACGTACAGCGAATTACCATCTTAAAGACAGGATCGATGTTCGTTTTCCGTATTATTATTTCAACATATGTGAGGATTCAGGATGTCCAATAAACCTCAATGGGAGATAATGATTATGAGCCTCCGGAATTTGACGGGGAATATGGAAGATGGAAATTTACCGATATGACTGATAAATATGCAATTTTTCATATATCTTAGGTACCAAACCGGAGGAAATTGAGATACAACTTAGTACCATAAACAAAAAGTCAACTCATCGATATTCAACATGGCAAATACCTACCTGATTCTCGACGGCGCACTCTGGAAAGAGGACATGGAACTTGCTCTGCAATCGGGTAGCCCAAATCGTTCTTTATACCGGGGAAAGCCGGCTGAGGAATTATATAGGGTAGCGCCATACCTATTTGAATTATCGGGGTGTGATGATTTTGAGAAATGGGTAAACCGACGTGAAAGTAAAGACCCATTAGGAAGAAGAACCTTAAGAATGGTATCCGATCTTCCCATCGATGAATTGAGAAAGCATCTCAGGAGATTTCTTAGGGTAAAAAAGGAGAATGGAAAAATACTATACTACCGATTTTATGATCCCAAAACCATCTCCTGTACACTCCCTAATTTAACTCCGGAACAACTGGAAGAATTGTTCCGGGGTGTAAATGTATTGTTCCATTTTACCGATATTCTTAAGGAAAAAAGAAGCTATGTTTATCGAGATGGCAAATTGGAAATAAATGTGGAAAATGATTATATACTTTAACTATGTGGACGATATCAGACGAACAATTCGTAAATATTAAAGCCTCGATACAGGAGGAATATATGCTGAGGGTTTGCAGGTATATTTCCGAGGACGCGGAATTCTCGTGGATGTTACCTCAAAGTATCCGGGATCAGGCTGAAAAAGTTCTGGATAAAAGGCTACGGAACATATTTAAAGAGGAAAAATATTGTGCGGGTTATGTCATCCTGGCATTGAAATACCCTAACCTGATGGTGCCTCCTGTTAGAGACATAAAAATTATTATTGACGACATGAAAAAAAGCCAACAGGAAAAGATCGAAGCAATTAATTATTATATAAACAATTGAATATGTGCATTAGTACCCAAAATTGTGCATCTGTATCTGTCAATCAGGCTATTTGGCTGAATGAAAACAACGATTCTATAAAAACCTGCGCACCTGCGAAAAAGGTCAACATACAACTTAAGACCTCGGGGTTTTCTGAGAATGATGAGATCATGCTTACGATTACCGAATACAATAAAGCTGAATCGGAGATATCCGAGAACATCCCGGCGACAATCGCAGCCAATGGTGATGCGCTGTATGAAAATTTTGAAATAAAGGGTGAATGGCTTTTTAAAGAATTGGTCGTAAAAGTAAAGAAAGGTACTTACAGCGACAAGGAGCTAAACGAGGAGTTTCTGGACTCCAATGCGCGCCTGTTCGTTATGTTCGACCATACCGAGGTTAAGATCATGGTGCTCGACGCCCGTACAGGTCTAAAGGTCGAAAAAGCTCGTGTAGAGAACATCAGGATTGTCGATCATAAATTAAACAGTGTCATTTTCGAAAAACTAAATGTTTCTGGCGCCCCTTACAACGGTCAAGGATTCCAGACATATGAAGCCTCTAAAGATATGGATGCGGCGATCGATATGACATCTAGCAACCCCCTTCCCAAACGCTCGATGCAAGCTCTCAACAGACTGCTGGGGTTATATACCGACGAAACAAAGCTACCGGACGGATACGATGAGACATGGAAAGGTCATTACAAGACATATTGGGGTAAAAGACTGTCGGGCAGTAACATCGAGGTTCCTGACCCAGAGGATGACCCTCCTGCGCAGGTAATGGAATATATAGTCGAGGAGTATCAGAGTCACCGGTGCATTGGCAAAGATGGCATCCTCACGGTCAAAATACCCGAAGTGCTAATGGATAAGAAAAAAGTGCGTATAGAGTTGGCATTTTGGGACTTTCCGATAGTCAAGGAACGCAGTGGTCACGAGGATACAGGCCCCATCCGTAAAAAAACCACTCAGGAAGTAAATGAAAAAACTATCTCCATTCCCAAAGAGACAAAATTCGCAATTAAATGGAAAGGCATAACTCCGGCAAGCTATTCATGGGGAACCGATTTCAACTGGGTTTTGCTGGATATGCCCGATGGATACGACGATGCCGACGACGCCACAGTAACAGGTACGACCATCCCACCGGAATATATGCTGAAATATTCTGAGAATATTATAATCAAGGATGATGAAGAGGAGTTCTCGGGTATTAAAAACGACCTGCTCTCACCGTTCTGTGAAAACACGAAATGTCATTTCGTTCTCTTCGCAATGCAATGGTGTCAGCCTACATGGGATGGCATTGATGACCCATGTCCTGAAAAAAATACCCGCCGTAGCAACGACAAGGCTTTCATTTCGAAAAAAGACGGCCTCCAGTGGATAAAGGGAATCCATATGCATATGACCACTATGTATGATCCCAGTTTAAGCGGCCCCTATTATGGTGTTTTTTGCGGCACTAAAACCGGCCCGCGTGGGGACTGGCATCACGGGGTGGACCTTTATTCCGGGGAAACAGGTAATAACGTGGCTTTCGCCGTACACGGAGGCAGGGTGCGCAAGCATAGTGGAGGAAATTACGGATTCCGCGCCTATCTCAAATTAGGAGGAAAAAACAATAACGGGCATCCCGCTTTCCACTACTGCCATCTCAACTCTCAGGTGACTGCCAAACACTGGGCCAAGGCGGGCCAGGTAATTGGCACTTCGGGAAGATCGCAGGATGTCAATACCACTAATGGAACCGTCACTCAAGAATTTGCAGGAATATACCCTTCGCATCTCCATTTCGAATTTCTGGCAAACGCGGGAAAGGATGGTGATGCGGAGACGGATGCTTACGGTAACAACAACGGCAAGAGTGCCTTTAGCGGAATAAGGACTGTATCCTTGCCGGCAAGCGCGGAATACACGGTTCCCACAGCTGAAAACGCATTTTTGTTTCAGGGTAATAACATCCCAATGATGTTGCCTTGCAAATGCCATTATACAAATTCAGATATCACAAGCTGCGATATGGGTGCATCCAATACCTACTACAGGACATGCTGGGCATTTAAACGGTTTCCGTATACGAACAATATAAAAGACAATTTTACGGAATATGCACCTGTGGATCTTCACCCGGAAGTAGGGTTGTTAAGGTTCATTTGTCCTCATGTATTGGCAGAAAGTGCGGACAAGAGTGTGCAATTGCAGGCGAAAGTAAAATTCCTGAATGTCAACAAGGATAGATTCGATCCGCCGATATTCCCTCACGAAGAGAGTGAAAACACTCAATTTAACTCATTCTTTACGGACCGAAGCGGAATGGATATAGACGGTGGCATAGGCCCGATAACTATGGCTGCAATAAGGGAGTTGATAAGAGCTCGTTATTATTGCGAGAACGAAGGAGACAACCGGATTTTGACGGAAGAAAACGCGAATATCGACAATGTCCATATAAAGCACTTCGTCGATAAATATATAAACAATACACATACTATACCTGCAGACGATGATTACGAGATTATAAGGGATTTTTACGAATGGTTCACTGACGATATGGACTTTAATGTTATGTGTTTAAACGGAAGTATCGAGACCGCCGAGGAAAATGACAATACTGAGGCGATAAATGAAACGTTCATTCCCGATTCTTCGATTGTTACAGTTTAATATAAATATATTATGAGAATTAAACTCCTGTTTCTCACATTGTTTATTTCATTTTTAATTTCCAATATCCACGCCCAATCCTCGCTTGGGGGGAAAGAGGGATTGGAATTGCTGAGCAAAAGGCGGGCGGAAGCGGCAGAGATAAACAATATGGAATTGAGAAAAGTTTTTGCAGATCATGAGAATAAATATAGTATTATCTATGAACATCGCGAATGCGAAGAAGTGCTATTCTTTGACGCCAAGGGACTGGTACGCAAATCGGTTCATAGGTATTCTTTCCCAGAAGGAGATGGATATTACAAGTATTATTACGATAAGGAAGGAATCTGCATCTTCGCTATATCGGGTTTTTTTCTGGGCACGACGGTGATATATCGGTACAAGTGATTCGTGACGACGATGGCAACTGGCTACACATTGAATACATCGAGAATGACGGCGATGGTCTCGACGTAGTTGTTAAACACATCATAAGGAACGGCTCTTACTCCCAAGATCAACTGCATCAATTGCCGGAAATGGCAAACAATCCGCAAGTTTATTTCAAAAGCACACAAGAACTGCTAGAAAAGGCATTGTCTAAATACAACATCAACGAACTTACACTCCCCGATGAATACATTAATGTAAGGTTTATTACACCGAAGGTGGGTGATATTACCCATGTAAACTACAACTATGTTCCGGTTTATAAAAAAGCTAACGAATCCTCAATCATAATAGGACATATCAATATAAGCCATCTATTTAAAGTGATCAAAACGTCTCAGGGATGGCTGAAAATAGAACGCCCGGGTGATGGAGACAGCACATACGGCTATAAAGAACTGACCGGTTACATAAAAGGCGAACTGGCTGAACCAGTCGAAAAAATTATAGGAATAAACACCCATTCATACCCAACTGTCGAAAAAGACAATCGATCTGTTATGAGCGGAAGTGTCAATGCTCTATGAAGTAGAGGTTGTTGAACGGCGTTAAAGGCTGGTTAGGACATTAAGTAATTTTATTTCATTAAGTTGCGCCGCTTATTAATAGAATATCAATGAAATTATGGCGGCGGATTGTATGACAGGTCAACGACCTTATCCTAGATGAAAATAAAGAAAATAACCAAAAAATATAATTAACGGAATGCTAACCCTTTTCTCCACCTACCTAATCTACCCGCTGTTGGGATTGGTAGTAATAGTTCTGGCGGCATTGATTGCCCGAAAGAATAACCTGCTGAGAAATAAGCGGTTGATAACTTATACGCTTTTATCGTGTATTATTTTGGCCCTGCCGGGACTGCTCGGCTTTCTGGATTACAATTTTATGCCTTACGGTTACCTGGCCTCGGCAGGGGTATACTTGATCCTTGGCTTCTATAATTACCGTCTTCTGGAATGGATATTCGACAATCCGGAAATGAAGTACCGGGTAAAGATTTCATATATCCTGTTCCAGACGGCCGTTTCGATGCTGCTGTTCGCCATGATCTTCAACTTGTGCAGCGAACTGAAATACGGGTTATGGGCGTCGACTTCGATGCTTATTTATCTTCTTCCGGTATTGCTGATACGCAGTTATGAACTGTTTATCCATATACCCGCACTTATCTATAAGATATGGGACTACGGCAGCGGTTCGGCTTATCCGGCATCGGAAAATCTCGACCACAGCAATCTTAAAGTCGTTTCGATAGAGCTGTTCAAACAGGAGGAAGATCCACAGCCCATCCGGGTTAACGCTAAAGTTCCGGATACGATGCTACTCGGGGAGTGGATCAAGTTGTTTTTTCAGGATTACAACAAGCGGTTCACCAATTCTCCCATAAACGTTTACGGAGGGGACGGTTGGATATTTTATACAAAAAAAACGTTCCTCTCCCCGCGGCACTATCTGGACTATGAATTGACCGTGGGTGAAAACAGAATTGCGGACAATAACCTTATAATAGCCAAAAGGGTAAAAAACAACATAATCGACAGATAATTATGAGTGACTATAAACCGGTCAACTGGACCGATTCCATGGTATTGACTTCGGAACATTTCCGGCAAACGGAAAACTTTTTTATCTCTTCCATTGCCGATGCCGCACGCCTGGGCCTGACCGGCTACAATTACGGACTACTTCCCAATTCTAGACGGAGCCATACCAACGACGGGATTCGCGTTAACGAGCATGTCACGGGTCATATTGAAGTGCAGCTTTCCAGTTGCGAGGCGATTACGGCACATGGCTATCGGATTAGGTTCGATGCCGAAGAAAACGGTGCGCCCCTTATAAAGAGTTACTCTCCCGCCGGAGACAAAACCGTTAAAAACCGTGACATCCGCCGATGGGATATAATACTTTCGGTAGATCCATTCGAAAGGACACCCTGCGGTGAAATGGACCCCGAGGAAGTCCCTCCGCGTCACCCGGATTGCCAGAGTCGTTACAGTCTGTATGTGATGCCGGAGGGAGAGATAAACAGCCATGATTTCGGGCGGCATTATATTACCATCGGCCGTTTGCGCAAAGATGGTGAGCGGTTTCTGGTGGACGAACAATACATCCCCCCGTGTTGCACTATGAACTCCCATCCGGCCCTGGCGGACTATTATGAGAATTTTGCAACACTTTTCAACGGGATCGAGAAATCTTCCAAAGCGATAATTTCCAAAATTCACGACCGCTCCAATAACTCCGAACTCTCGGGAAATATCCAGATGATGAGTGCGGAAATCTTGCGATACATAGCCGATATGTATTTCGATTTCCGCAATAAAGGTCGCTATGCACCCCCTGTCGATATTGTGGGAGCCGTGTCTTCCCTCGCCCACCGCTGCTACGCATCGCTCACGATGATGAGTGGCCGTCACAAGGAAGAGCTGTTGAAATATTTTTACGAATGGACCGATATTTCTCCCGGCTCATTCGAGGAGATGTTCGCTGCCACTATGGATATAATTTATGAACACCAAAATATCCGCTCCATGATGGTGCGCAGCGAACAGTTCCTGCATACGTTCGCCGAACTGTGGGAACGTCTTGCCCGGCTCGAGTTTATCGGGCAGCATAAAGAGAGCATTATAATTTCGGAACGCCATAATGAGTCCCGGGCGGTGGAATCGCGCAGTTCATGGATAACGGATTAAATCTACGGGGATGGTCATAAGAGACGGAAAACTCGAAGTCAATACGATACATTCCGATTTCCGGAGTGACGTTATAGCCGCGTGCATAGCGGAGTCCGGCGCAGCAATAGACAACATATCTATTCTTCGGGGCGGAACCCATGACCGCCAGACCGATAAAGAGATAACTTCTCTGGAGCGCCACCGTGACTATGAAGCCGGCACCGAAAATATCCTTATAAAAACGAACCGCCGGGGGATATATGACAATCTTCCGGAAGGATTGTTTTACACTCCCGAAAGAATGCGTAATTCCAATAAGGAAACGATATTGGACAATATACGTACTCATAATAAAGAGGAGTTTTTCATCCGCCGTTTCTTTTCGCTCTTCGAGTCGGAGATGGATCGGTCCCGGGTAAGGATAAGAGTTCAGGAACTTAAATACGACCTGCCGGAAAAATATCGCGATCTGGTCGATACGATGTCCGGTTTCTGGCCTATCGTCAAGGAGATGGATACGGTCAGTGCCGTGCTTTTTTTGAAATCGGTTCCATACCTGTCGGAAATCCGTAACAGCTTTAACGAAATTTCGCGAACTCTTACTACAATATTGGGGTACAACGTAAATATAAGCGTCGAGTCCCGGGATTTCCACCCGGAGATAAAATTCCCCCGGCTTGGAGCAATGAAGCTCGGAATCGACTCGGTACTGAAAGGGAAAACACCCCAAAGGCAAGCTGTGGTACGAGTACAGCCCTCGGTAAGTTCTCTCGGTGATCTCCTGCCCGGTCGGCCCAAACGCAGAATGCTGGAAATCCTGTTGGATATATTTCTTCCCGACGGGATATTAACTCAGATAAATATAACCCCTGAACCCGAAGACTATACAGCACGACTCGGAAACCGGCTACATCCGTGTATCCTCGGAGTCAATGCGCGGTTGGCGGGTCCGGGAAACATAGAATAAAAAAATATCGATATGAATGCTAAGAACAGCAGGGAAGTTACAAAGGGATATCTATGGTTCACGTTTGCAATGTGCGCCTCGATTCTTACCGGGATGGTATCCCTCTGGTGCTTCTTAACGACAGCAGGCAAGGAAATGGAGTATATTAACTTGCGTTCGGGTGAGTACGACGCGGCTTTCTCGAACCAAATTATGCTGACCGAAAAGGTCGATTCGCTTTACAACAACCTCACTTTACTAAATTCCGGACAGCTGGTCAACCAGACGGTTCTTTATAACCGGATCAGCAACCAGAAGATGAATCTCTTGCGTGTTTTGGAAGAACTGGCCGACAACGATGCCGTTTTATACAAGAGCCTTTCGGACAATATAAACGACGTCTTGCAGGTAAAAGATTCGATACGTCTGTTAGATTCGCAGGTCGAACTTGTTAAAGGAGATCTTCAGCGCTGCATACTCGATAACCGGGCGGCTACACGCAGGATGTTCTCCACCGGCAATTAAAATAAAGATTATTACCCTATAACTTACTTTTATGCCTGTTCATGCAGTATTGAAAATAGGAAGCGACAGTTACGATATTCTTGGCTGCCGCTACGGGTTTCGGCGCGGTGTAGATTCCAAAGGGAGGCCATGGGGAGGTATGCAGGGCGGGGAGATCATAGTCACTATGGAATCCACAAAAGATACACAGCTGTTCGAACGTATGGTTTCCAAAAAGATGCTTCTTGTCGACGGAAGCCTTGAAGTATGGGATGCCGAGCAGTACACACGTAGTAGAACTCTCAAGTGGGAACAGGCATATATCTATTCCTATGCCGAATCGATGAACGCCCGGAGCGCAGAGCCGATGACTTTTACAATCGGCATAAGCCCGTTAAGGCTGGACTTCAGTCCGTCCATTCGTATAGACCGCAGGGTTCCCCAAACCTACGGCTTCTGGTGGGAAGAGTTTAAGCCTGAAGAGAAATTGCCGATTTATGTCGCTCCGCAGCCTGAAGAAGAAATAGAGTATGTAAAAAATTATACGACCAATATAAAAGTGCCTAAACCCTATCAGGATCAGTTTACAAAAGATATTAATAATGTATTTTCAAATAAAATAGAATCACTTTCATTCGATGACGATGAATTTCTCGTATTAAAGGAGGGTGTCAAAGATTTTAAAAGAGGACTATCTTCCGTTCAACGAAAGGTCTTTGCGGGTTTGCATAAAGTTATGAAAGATAGGAGCGTGACGACTATTATTTATGAAAATCATTATAATTTAAATATTAATGGACTCCTTAAAAAGTGGATATTGTGCAAGAGTACGGGGGAGGTTTATACTCAAAAACAGATCAAGTAATAGTTATTTCCCCCAATGTTGGCAATGTCGAGGTGATTCTGGATGTAATTCCATTCGGTTCACAAGTAATTGAACAAAATACGACAACGACCTTATTCCATGAGATTGGGGAAGTAATACCACTAATACTGCCTTTCGGGGAGATGTGATAATATATGAGAATTATGTAAGGCAGATAATTAATATGAGCCTACGCCCATTCGATCTAAACCACAGCAATACAATCGAAACAAAATACGAGTAATAATGAAAGTGTTTGCAGGTTCTCTCTTCATATTGTTTTGCGCAGTAATTCATTCGTTCGGACAAGATTATTTCGTCGGAAATGAAAAATATAATTCATATAAGTTAATCATATTTTATGATAATCTTCCCGGAAATATTCTGCCACAAAACCTTTTTCAGTATTATCAAAACTTAACCGATTCGGATATCGACACATCGGAGCAACTAATAGATACCAAGAACCAAGAACGCCGCATTAACATTATTACTAAAACTGCGAGCAAATATTATCTATCTATAACGCGTTATATAGCGGACCATTTCCTACAATCAGGTCAGATAGTTGAAATAAAATACATTATAAACGACTATGAAATTGTCTCGGATGATATAGTGAGACTCTTAAAAATAAAAAAAGAGAATGCCAAGAATGTATCTTTTACTACCAACAATGATGAAG
>JAJBVJ010000173.1 GCA_020859875.1 Rikenellaceae bacterium | reverse complement strand
CCCTTGAATTTTACTTTGGTATTGGGCATGACGTAATATACGAAGGCGAACATGCGCCACAGCACACCCAGGGCCAGCAAGCCGAACACTATATCCACCAGCCAGGCCCCCGAGAAATTCTCCAGCCTTGTCCGCACATAAGTCACGAGCCCGTTTGAAACCAGCCAGAGGATGGGCGCCACCACCACCACGGCCACGTAGTCACTGAACTTTCGCGCCATCGACCGCTGTTTCTTGATCTCCCAGATATTGTTGAGCGCCTTTTCCACATTGCCGAACACCTTGACCACCGACCAGAACAGCAGAATGAAACCTACCGAAGCGACAATGCCGCCCCGCGCCCGCATCAGCATGTTGTTGGCAAATTCGGTGACGTTGTCGATGATGGTGGTATATTGAGGGAACTCGGTATAGAGATAGTCGTTCAGGCTGCTCTCGAGCCCGAAACCCTTTACGATCCCGAAGATCAGCGCGGCGATAGGGACGATCGACATGAGGGTATACATCGTCAGGGCGGCCGCCCTCACCCCAAGGTCGTGTTCGCCGGCACCGCTCAGGGTGTAGGCCATGATGCGGAAAGGCCGGATAAACCACCTGTTGTGCGGCTTCCCGTCCTCATCCGGTCCCGTCTTTTGCCAAAGACCGTGGCGGAAGAAATATATTATCTTTTTTATCATCCGGCGTAGGTATGGATCGACTCTGCTGGATATTATGCAAAAATCAAACAATAGCTTACCTATGGAATAATCCCGGGATAAGCCGTTGCTACCCGAGCGGGGGCATATCCAAAGTTTTACAAATATATAAATTTCCCCGATCGGACGCTCCCGTCGCGGGAAACGGTCATTGAACCTGCGGCTCGAGCAGCATGAATATCCGGCGGCCGGCGGCCGTGGCCAGTGCCGCCCAGCGGCCGCCGCCCTGGCCGACCCCGAGCTCCGCCGCCGCCTTTTCTACCGGCGTGGGGAAATCCCGCATCAGTATATTTAGCCGCGTGATCCCCTCTTCGGCCAGGATCTTTTTTATCCGTTTCGGGTTATATTTTTCCATGCGGACTATGCGAAAGATACGGCTTGCGAAACCCGGGACGGGTTCCCGCCCGAAAACGAACCCGTGCGGGGTGGGCATTACCCATCCCAGCTGCCGGTAATAAGGCCCCGCGATGCCGCTCTTTACAAGTGCCACATCCGGTACGGCAAGGTAGTGCGCATCCCATATCACTGCATCGGCACCTCTTCCCGGAAGGCCGGAATAGGTAAATTCCATCTCACCCTCCCCGGTGATCCTCGCCGCAATGCGGGCTGGGCCGGTTCCCGTCTCAACCAGCAGCTCCTTGCACTCCCCGTGCTCGGAGATCGCCGTGACCTTCACCTCGGGGCCGAAAACCCGGATGGCCTCGTGGACATCGAAAAGGGGTGAGAGTTTAATTACGACCTTGTCCGTAACCTTCCCGAGGAGTGGCATAAGGGAGAGTATATCCGGCGAACAATCCTCCAGGGCTGCCACCCGGCGGCCTGCGGCGGTGCGGCGGTCGGGATCGGCATAAACCATATCCGCCCGCAGAAGCGGATTCTCCGCGAGGTACTCCTCCGCACTGCTGTTCACCACCTCTATATTTCCGGGGCCGAGAAGTGCGAAGTTATACCGGGCGACCTCCGCCAGAACGGGGTCGCGCTCGAGGGCCACTACCTTCTCGAAACCCCTCGAGAGGGCCCACGCGTCGACCCCGAGACCGCAGGTAAGGTCTATGCAAAGCCTCCCCCGGTACACTTTTTCGAGAGCTGCCGCCTCGCTGGTCGCCTGCTCGTACGCCCGCGGGGGCACGATGCACCGGGCCCGGTAGAACGACGGCAATTTGGCCCGCGCCTTCTGCAGATATTTTACCCGCGAGGCGATTTCCCGGGCATGGGGCAGACTCTTGTCCAGGGCAATGTCGGTATCGCTTCGGTGGAGGTTTTTCTCCACCGAAGCGGTAAATTCCGGATCGCGGTACAATTCGAAGTCACTCGGGGTTATCATAGGGGCAAAGATAGGTATAAAAAACCGCCGTCGTCAAAGGGCGGTGACTCGGGAGTATATCCGAACCATCTATCCGAGGGAATCCAATACTTTTTCACGGCGCAGGGCGCAGTAACGGGCGAGGGGTACGGACAACAGGACGATCCCGCAGTATATCCCGACCGCGGCCCACAAAGGAAGGCGCACCTCCACCGCCGCCCCGTCGAGCGAGGCGCACCAGGTCATGATCCCGTTCTGGGCCGTTACCGCCCACTGGGCCGTCATGCCGAAAACCTCCCCGCCGAAGGGAAAGGGCCATACGAGCCACACAACACCCGCCGCGACTATAACATGGGCCGTGAGGATCACCGCCGGGTTTACCGCTATCCCGGCCAAGGGGATCCTCCCGAACCAGTAGGAAACGAAAGGGGCCACCGCCAGCGATGCGACCATCCCCACGATGTAGATACCCGCCAGGGCATTCACTATCCGGCTTCGGGTCTTGACAAGGCTGTAAAGCGGCCCGAAGTAGAGCAGGATCGCAAGTACGGCGGTGTAGGAGAGTACGAAGCCCGGGTCGCCTGCCAGGTCGGGATCGAGCGCCAGCATGATAAATGCCGAGGCTGCCAGTCCGTTGAGGGCGTGGCGCCTGGTTCCGCGGGCAAGGGAGAACTGCATAAAGGAGAACATAAGGGCGGCCCTCTGAATCGACGGGGAGAGGCCGGCCGCCGCCGCAAACAGCCATATTAAACAGACGGCCAGAAGGTTCCTTATTATATGTCCTTTCCGGAACAGCGGCACGAACCATAGCATGAGGTTGACCAGAACGAAGACGATACCCACATGCAGGCCCGAGACGGCCAGCAGATGCGCCCCTCCCCCGTTGCGGTAATCTTCCCTGACCTCCCGGGGTATTGTCCGCCTTTGCCCGCTCACCATGGCAGATGCGACAGCGACCTTATCCCGGTCGCCAGGCAGGCGCGAGCTCTTCTGCACGGCAAATAGATGGATACCGGAGATAAATCCTGTCCGGGTGTCCCCGGCCCCCAGGAGCGAACCTTCGGTGATATACATCCGACCGTATGTTCCGCGCCGGGTCATCAGGGCACCGTAGGAGCCGTCTGCCGGGTGGAACCGGTTAAAGTAGCCTTTGACCAGGATTCGCTGACCGGCCCGGGCAGTATATGTGGAATCGAGGTAAAGCTGTACCCCGAACCGGGCTTTCCGCCAGCCGTCGCCGGCGGAAGTCCTGTACGCCGTGACGGTTCCCACGGCCTGCCGCCACCGTCCCTCTGCGGCGGACTCCGATATTACCGCTTCGGCACGGATATATTCCCCGTCCGGGATCCCGGGGTCGCGAAGAGGAAAGAAAGAACAGGCCCAGGCAAATAGGAAGAATACCGCCAGCCACGGATAGGGCCCCGCTCCACCGCCGGCACGCCTATCGGCGAAGTACCACGCCGCGGCCCACGATACCGCAAGGCAAACCGCCGAATATTCCCACCCCACACCTGTCAGACGGTGGAAGAGGATACCGAATCCGGCCGGAACAAGCAGTTTTACCAGCGGCGCCATGGCCGTAAAATTAGAAAATTTAACCGCCCGAAAGTAATATTTTTCGGACTGCTCGTTTTATTTTACGGAAAAGATTGACGATTATCAAGAGTAATGCATTTAATCTCCGCAGATAACCGATACGGAAATAGCGGGGTTTCGGTATGCCGATCTTAACAGAATGGGTGTATCGGAAAGCCGTCCCGGAAGGGACGGCTTTCCAATTTGGTAATAGAATACAGAATTACCTGTACATAAGGGCAACCTTAAAATCTATCTCCGCCTGAATCAGGCTCCTGGGGATGATTTCCGGTATGGTGCGAATGAAGAACCCGATATATCCCTTACTGATGTCATAATCGAAAGTAAGGTCGTAATAGCTGTCGCCGTAATATACCGTGTAAGTATAGGGAAGTTGTTTACGCACCTCGGCGGTCGATCCGGTCGCATCGGTATCGTTCAGCCACACATAACCGTCCGAGAGCCCGTATTCATACATCCAATTATCGATATTGGGGTTTCTGAAAAACACTTCGTACCGTTCACTGGCTTCATTCAGGCTCCATTCGGCTCTCTCTACCGTATAGAACTCGTTGATGTAATCGGCCCCTTTGTCGTCGTCGCAACCGGCCAACATCGTTCCCGATGCCGCCAATGCCAGAACGGGAATAATTAATTTGAAAAATCTCATTTTCATAAAATATAAGTTTAATGATCCCTTTTACCGGAAAGCGCCGTCCCCTTTCAGGAAAGCGGCTATCGGTATTAGGTTGCATAAACCATGCAAACGGGTAATATCTCCTCTCACTGAAAGATTAAAGAAGAATATGCGGGTGCTTTTTAGTCTCTCGGAATATGCCCATCTCCTTAAATAATTACCGCAATATAAATTTTTAGCCCTATGTCGTTCTCCTCGATCTTCACGATTTGTAGAAAATCTATCAAATATGAAACATTTTTAACATTCTTGTGATTTCATAATATTTTGCCATATATTTGTATTAAATAAAAAAACATGCGTTTTCTTGTAACATTTGTTACATTTTGAGGGACTCGGTCGGAAATAGCGTCCAAACCGCGGCCCACGGTGAAAAAATAAACCATAACACAATGAAACTCAACGGCGAGCCCAAAGCTTTTTTAAGCAACGAGGCCAAACAACTGCTGAACCTTTACACCTCCCTGGGAGAGAGGGCCGAGATATTCCTTCCCCGGCATATTTTCGACAACCTCACCAGTTTCGTGGCCTTGTGTCTCGAAGAGCCGGATGATCCGGCACGCCAGCAGGCCGAGATCGACAAATACCTGCTCCGCTTCCGCGAGGATATCCCCGGCTATGTGGATGTATCGCTGATGCTGATACCCCACAACGACTCCAAAGCCTTCGAGCTGAGCGCCAAGAGGGGACGCTTCGTAAAGCGTATCGACGAGCTGGTCGATACCGACGCTACCTCGCCGTCCAATAAACGCCTCCTGCAGAATATCCGCGACGGCCACGACTTCTCGGTGGGCACCCCGCCGGTGACCAGCTCGACAATAGACTTCATGTCGAAGCTCCAGCTGGGTGGCCATGTGCGCGATTTGCGTAAATACCGCGACGTGATCGGCGTTACGGGCGACATCAACGAGGCTCACTGGAACTACCTGATGGACACCCTCGAGCAGATGATAAGCCAGAGCACCCACTATACCACCAATGCCGAGAAGCGCGATTTTCTGAACCGCAGCTGCTGGACGGTGAATTTCAAGGGGCTGAACGGCCTGATCCGCACAGTGGTATCGGGTAACGCCGACAAGGCGGTGGAACTTTTGAGCGGGGATGTGTTCGACCCCGCGGCGGTTGTGGTATGCAATGCCCCGGCCCCCGAGGAGCTCTACGAGCGGATGAGGGCCGACACCACGAGCATTTTCGTGGTGAAGGTGCCACACGCCCGCATAAACCACTATTCGGGCGAGCAGTGGTTCCCGCTGCTGACCCGTCTTGTGATCGTGGACGACTCGAAGGAGTCTCGCAGCTCGAACACCTCGCTGGTGTTCTGTTTCCACAACGGAATCATAAACACCCTCGACAAGGTTCACACCAAAAAACTCGGCTCCCCGGCCAGCACGCAGCTCAACCTTCGGCTGATCCTCGAAAATGTGAATCCACGCTTTATCAGCGAGTTCCGCGAGAAGATCGAGGCGCAGATCGCCGTCTACTCCCGAGAGCTGGAAGAGATGCTCACCGAACAGACAGGCGACGCCGCCGATCCCGACAGGCGGATTACCCTTTTCAAGCTCGACGCCTTCTCCCGCCAGGTGGTGCAGGACAAATATTCGCTCGAAAAGCTGAGGGACTTTATATTTTTCCTCGAGAACTGCCACAAGCCAGAGAGCAAGCAGGTGCAGACCCGCGAACTTATAGACGAGTTCGAAGAGCGCATGAAGGCCTACTTCTACGGGGGCAACAAGCTGGTGGACATAGTGACCATCCTCGAAGGGGGCGGCCGCAACCAGATCCGCACCTACGGCGAGTACCTTCTGGGGCGCAAGCCGGGTTCGGCATCGAGCAAAGTGCGCTATGCCTGCAAGCTGATCCTGGACATCATTCCGAATACCTACGAGAGGACTCTCCGCAACCATTTCCACAAGAATTTCGGGATCAACCTTTTCCTGGAAAAGTACAAGGAGTACCTGACCAAGACGGTGAAGGATGCCGACAACAAGGGGCGTTTCGAAAAGTTCCTTATCGACCTGGGAATCCGAGACAAATATTTTGCCCTGAGCGACCAGGACAAGGACATAGTAAAGGATTTTCTGGCCGCGCTGGGTAATCTCGACAAAACGAGCATCTCCGACTCGGTGCAGATGATAATCCGCGATCTGCTCTTCAACCCCTCGGGAAGGCCCAAACCCTACGTAATCTACAACGCCCAGCAGGCATGGGAATATAAAGACCTGCTGCCGGACGACCGGTTCGACATAAACCCGTTCGACATCGAGATCGAGAACCTGCCCGACGGAAGGCTCGCCTACGACCGGCTGACCGATCGGCTCTCCCGTATCAAGTCGACCCTGGCGCTGTTCGACGACAGCGGTTCGCTGTGGGATCTGTTTTGCGAGAATACCACCATCCTGATCAACGACCCCAACAATCCGACGGGCTACACCGACTTCAATACCGAGAGCGTCAACGGGTTCCTTCGGTTCCTCAACTCCTCGAAGATCACCCTCTTTCTGGACGAGGCCTACGCCGAAAGCGTAAAGATCGAGGACGGGGAGCTCCCCAAGTGGCGCACCATCTCGCGCTACATAATGAACAATATCTCCGCGCAGGGGCGCATACGCGCCGTGTCGTCGCTCTCGACCACCAAAAACCTGTGTGCCACGGGCGACCGCCTCGGGGCGATCGCCACCACCCCCGAGGCGGCGCCGTTCGCCGCCTTCGCCCGCTCGCTGAACAGCCCCGACCACGGGAACAACAACTCCCTGCTGATGCTCAACAATACGCTCGAAACGGCACAGGAGGCAAAGTTCATCAAAGACCGGATCGAGGCGAAGCTGCCCAAGAACGCTTCGCGCAGCAGCATTAAAAAAGCGCTCGCGGGCTTTATCAAGGAGCAGATCGGCAAGACCGAAGAGTACAACCGCGAGAGCATCTCCAACCAGCTCCATAAAACGGCCGGGTTCGAGGGCTCGCCCCTCTACCTTTTCCTGCTCGACGAACTGCAGTCGCTCGACAAGCTCGACGTGCTGGGTCTTCCGGACGACTTCAAATACAACGACCAGCCTTTCTTCAGCTATTACCAGAAGAAGTTGGTGCGCAGCCTCAACGCGTTCCGTGTGAACAAGAATTTCCGCGAGGAGTCGCTCCGGCGGCTCACCATGGCAAAAGCCAAAGCGGTGGAAGTGATCGCCCGCATGGGTACCGACAGCGTCGAAGTGGTCGATTCGGACGGGGTGTACCTTTTCAACCTGCGCATTACGGGCGATCCGGCCTATGCCGACGTACTGCTTTTTGCCGGCTTTTTGGCCAAACACCGCGGGATCGCAGTGGTACCCTATCCGACGGGGCTGGTGCGGTTCGCCGTGGGCGGATATATCCGCGACGGCAAGGAGGGGATGCAGGTCTTCTCGGCCGAAGTGGAGGATGCGGTGGCCATATTCCTCAAATACTGGCTTCGCTTCGCCGAAGAGAAGGCAAAGGCGGAAAACAGAGAAACAGAGTCACGGGCGATACTTGAGGGGATATTCGACTGTCCCCGCAATAGCGATTTTATAGCGACCCTCGTGGAAGACTACGCCGCCTCGGCCCGCTACCGGAAAGACCGCTCGCCCTCGCTCCAGATACGCGACGTGCGCTCGCTCTACCACGCATCGCCCGAGAAGAGCGGCGTTACGATCACCACCATCGGGCGCTCGGCAAATTCGGTGATCGAACTGCACGGCGACATCGTGGGCAGCTGCCGCGATGTATTCGAGTTTGTCCGCAGTGCGGCCTTCACCAAGATATACGAGAACCTGCTGGCGCAGATTTACAAGAATATCCCGGCGGTGGCCGACCTGGACTTCAACACGGTCTCCTCGCGTTATTCGAAAGCGGTGATACTCAAATATATCACCAACAAACGAACGTTCCAGCCCAACCACCACGTGCTGGACGACCCCCAGGAGATGAACATCATGCGCGAGATACTGATCGAGATGGAGAACCTGCTCTTCTCGGACAGCAAGATGAAGATCGTGGCCATCGACGCCACGGGCGATCCCGCGCTCGACAAGGCCAAACTGGAGGGTCTCAACTCGATAATCAAGAAGTATATACGCGAGATACTGCTCCATTTCGACCTCCCATTCGAGAAGGAGTCGCTCGAACCCAGCCGGCGGGAGATAATCCGTGCGGCGGGCGAATGTTTCGAGGAGATCACGGGGGTCGCGCTCACCGAGCTGAACCTCAACGTATGGATAGATGAGTTCGCCACGGGGCTGCGCCGGTCGGCGGAGTTTGCCGGTTTGGCCCTTTCGAATAAGAGCATAGGTTATATACTGGATGCCATAGCGGCAGGCGTGAGCCGGCCGGAGGAGACCACCGACAAGATTCTCTACCTCTATCTGTTAGACCATGACGACTCGTTCCGCCGGATGGTGTGCTCGCGCATAGGCTATTTCGATGCCCTGATCGCCGGCTGCGAGGATTCGGAGATACGGCTGGTCACCGAGCAGCTGGTAACGGACATGCTTCCGATGCAGCTGCAGGAGATCAGCAACTATATCATGCGCAAGCGCGACATAAAGATCGCCGAGGGTGAAATTTACGGCGTGAGCCGCAAGGTGGTGAGGTTCTACATCGGCCTTATCCGCCGAACCAAAGGCACCGACTACTACAACCGCTACGCCCACACGATGGTGCGGCTGGTGGAAACGCGCTTCCGCAAACAGAATTCGAGCGTGAACGAGATGGTGCAGCACGGCATATCGCTCTACAAGGGATTCGAGATGGCCGACCGCTCGCTCGAGAAATTCGAGGGGGGCCGTATCGCCTGGATCAACGAGTTGATGCGCAAGTGCGGAGTAATATCGAGCGAACAGCCCGTGCAGGAGCACACCCGCATCGTCACCGACGCCAAGAAACGCGAATATCCGTTCCATAAGATCGACCGCGTGGAGCTCAAGCGCAGGGACGCCGAGGGCGAAGCGGCCGATACGGCGGAGTATGTCCGCTTTATAAATCCGCGGCCCCGCTCCTCGTTCTTCACCGAGAGACTCGCCCGCTTCGTTGCGAATATGGACTCGGACGACTACCGCTGCAAGATCGTAAAGCACGGCATCGTCAAGGAGCTGGTGATCTTCCAGAAGGGCTACATGAAATACCTCACGGACAATTACCGCCTCAATTACACCGAGGATATCTCGCTCGACGATATCAAGAACTTCGTGCCGGACGTTATCAGCCTGCTGGGGGCTCCCGAGAAGCTGATCTCTTTCCCGCAGATCGGCTACTTCGACATCAAGGGGCCGGCGGGAAATATCAAGACCATCGTGACCCCCCTCAAATCGGAAGCGGACTACTTCGGCGACGTGAAAAAACCGCGCCTTACGGTCATCAACGAGAAGGTGAAGGAGATCGGGGGCATCCCGCGCCACGGCTCGCTCTTTTTGGTGGAAGAGAACGACGGGAGTGTTTTCGTGATCGAGATCAACGGGGACAGCGGTGTGGGCAAAAGCGAAATGATCGCCGCCTTCGTACTTCGCTGGCTCCGCAACAACCTCGAGGGCATCCGCTCGGTGAAGATGATCGCCGGCGATATGTTCCACGAGTTCCAGGACGCCGAGGGGAACCTCTACGGCATCGGCACCGAAGTCGGGGACTTCTCGCGCACCACCGACTTCGACCCGGACTACATCAAGTACTACCGCTACCTTTTCGAGACCAGCGCCGACAGCAATGTGGACGATTTGAACCGCCGGGCCACCGTGAGCGGCATGTGCGACATCACCATGCCCTACAAGATCGACATCATGCTCAGCGCCAGCAACTATTCCAAGCAGGAGGGGGGCATCACCCGCATCGACAACCCGGAGAACTTCCTGCTCTATATCGACGCCCACGGCGAACGCAAGGAGAAGGCCACCAGCGGCGACGGGCCCAACTTCCAGCGCACGCTAAAGCGCTACACGGCGGACAAGAACATCGTGGACATAATGGCCCGCCACGGTAACTACCTCGACGATGTACTCGACTGGGACTGGGTTCCTTCAGAAAAGAAATATTACCTGGCCTCGTCGTACAAGCTGCTCGACAAGATCGACCTTACCGAGGTGGTGCGGATGATTTTTACCGGGAAGGTCTACCACCTCGACGGTGTGGACTACACTATCGAGGGTGTCGATTTCGACATGATCCGCAACCGCTTTATCGCCTCCGTTTCATATATGCAGGATGGGGTGGAGTATACGGGTCAGGCGGTGATCGACCGCCTCATCTTCAGCTCGATCTTCGACTCGATAGCCAGCACCCCGGGCGGACAGCCCTTCATCGCCGAGGAGGGCCAGGCGGAGACCCTGCGCCACCTGATAAACTGCCTTCGCGGCGGAAAGGACGGCAAAGGGAAGGCACGGCTTATCCAGTGCGGGGTTCTCTCGACCGAGATCGGCAAGAAGGGACGCGAGATCACCGGGCCCCGGAAGGCCGCCGCCGCCCTCAAACAGCTTATCCAGGAGGTGAGAATAAGCAAGCCCGAGATCAACGAGGGTAAGATAAAGGTGAAAAGGCTGCTCAATGAGAAGTACCGCCATATTTTCAACGGCAACATGAACAGCTCGGAGCTGTGGCGCTACAACTTCTACCTCTACCAGCTCGAGGCCATGCGCAAAGCAGACCTGCGCCGCATGGACAACCGGAGCAAGCGGGTAGATATAAGCAATCTGGTAGAGTTCTGCCCGTGTGACAAGAGTAAGGAGTTCAGCCCGCTGCTGGTGAACCCCAACCTGAATATCGAACTGACGAGCTTCAGCGAGACGTTCGAGGAGCTGATGAGCCTTCCGAACTATCCCGAGTTCGCCCAGGAGTTCTCCGAGAAGGCAGCTCTGCTCTATATCGCCGACGGATACAGCCGTGAGACCAATATCAACAACATGATCGTGCAGCTTCTCCTGCTCGAAGATTATATCTCTACGGACGACCTTGCCCGCGGAAGTGTGATCGAGAAGGTGAACCGCGAGACGATCGCTGCGGCGAAGTACGCGGTGGTCAGGTTCCTCGAATCCACAGAGGACACACCGGAGGGCCCGGACGGTGTGGATAACCCCGCCCCTGCAAAGGGTAAAACCGAAAAGCCCAACCTCGGGGTTAAATAGGGTCGGACAGGGTGTAAAGGAACAGCCGGATCGGTCGATCCGGCTGTTTTTATTCCCGGCCGGGCGGCGGGTTGCGCCTGATAACCTGCCGGTCGGCTAAGGGGATAGGTCCGACAACGCCCCTTTATACCGGGAATCTCCGGGAATCTCCGGGAATCTCCGGCTGCTCGGGCAACCCGGTGACACCCGAGAAATAAGAATAAGCGTTAATTCATACCCCGTCCAGACCGAGAACCGGGCAATCCTGAACAACCTCGACAACTCCGGAAAATCTGGACACCCGAATAATCTCAGGCAAACTCTGGCTAGATTCGGCAACCCGGGAACCCCAGAAGCGAAAACCACCGACAAAGCACGATATACCTGAGTTCACAGATCCTGGCTACCCAGCAATAGGCAACCCGGGAACCCCGCAAATCCCCGGCGAATCCAGGCTAACGATCCGGAAATCCGGTACATTCCGGGCTGCGGCCATTCATTACCACGCTGCTTATTCTCCGCGGCCCGCCAGCCCCCGCAAACCCGGCAACACCACTAAAACAAACCGAAAACCCCGAAACCCCCGACGACCCCGGCAACCCCGGTAAGCCCCCGAGCATCAATCGACTTCACTATTCATTCAGCGGCCGCAACCCGTTACAGGCGGGCCGCACATCTGAGAACTCGCCGGGTTTTGACTATGGGTAAACAGGTCGTAGTTCCCCGGTGGAATTACGGGGCATGTCCTTCGGGCCGCGCCCGCCAGGCATGCCCCTAAACGGTTAGGGATCGATCCCACCCCGGCGGCCAAAAAAGAGACGTGTTTATGGAATTACCGCCGCTTTTTCATCAAGAGGTTGAAAGACCAATTAAAAACCGAAAAGATGAAAAATTACACCAGGATCATTCTGATTTTATTCGCCGCCCTATGCATTTGCAGCTGCGGCATCCGTTCGCAGAAGAACGCTTCCCGGGAGGCAGATACCGGGCCCGTCGACGCGGACTATTTTATCGAACTTACGGGGCACCATCCCGGCCGCGGGGAGACCGAACTTCCGGGGGATACATCTACGGACGGAGAGTACGACACCGTGGGGGATGTGTCTTATCCGCCATACCCTTCCGAGGTGGTGCGGACGGAAGATGCCGATATCGACTTGTTCGAGTTGGCCAGGGAAGAATCTGCCGGCCCTCCCATCTTTATAGTATCGGATATGATAGAGATAATACCGGATATAATGGAGGTAGTATCGGCTGATATGGTTGCCGACGCAATGATTGTAGGTTCCCGTCCGTCTTCCCGCTCCTCTTCGCGTTCGGCATCGGGCGGGGTGGGCGGCCACCGCGCGGATATACAGTCCCGGCCGGGCACCATTACCGCCGGAGAGTGGAACGACCTGGACAACTGGTCATTCTGGCAGAAGGTGTCGGCCCGAGAAGAGTTCGTCCGGTTCCCCGGCTACTGGGAGTTTTACTGCGGCAACAGGGTCTCGGTGGCGGTCGAGTCACCGGATGGCAGACCGGTCGTCGACGCCGGTGTGAGACTGCTTCGCGGGGATGCCGTACTTTATAGTGCCCGCACCGACAACCGCGGCCGTGTGGAGCTCTGGGTGGGGCTCAACAAGAAAAAAAACAGCGTGGACTATCGCGCTATCTCCCTCGAAGAGGACGGTTAAATAGTAATCCGCCAGGTAAACACCTTCGGGTAGGGTATA
>JAJBVJ010000155.1 GCA_020859875.1 Rikenellaceae bacterium | reverse complement strand
AATATTAATTATGCCAACGTTATTTATACTTTTCGGGTTACGGTTTTATTTCTTTTCACGGGAACACAACCCGATACATATACACGTTGAAAAAGGGGACGGCGTGGCAAAATTTGTCATTGAACCGAATGTAAGCTTATCGAAAGTCACGGACTAAAATCGAATGACTTGAAATTAGCGGAAAGCATTATCGAGGAAAACAGAGAGATTATTATTGAACATTGGAGTGAATTTTTCGGACAATAATCCGAACACAACCATAAAATTTTTACGGGTATGAAGATCGCAAAATTATGGTTCGACGATGGACGGATATTCATCGAAACCGATAAAAGGGATACTTTAAGTCAATCGCTTAAATGGTATCCGCGTTTAGAAAACGCGACGCAGAAACAGCGCGAAGCTTACCGGCTTTCGCCTATGGGAATACATTGGGATGACATAGACGAGGACGTGAGTTTTGAAAGTTTCACCTATCCGAATGAAGAACCGGATAATAAATTAGCCGATTTCTTTAACCGGCATCCTGAAATCAATGTATCAAAATTCGCCTTACGTGTCGGTATTCCCCGGAGTGTGTTCGCTTCCTATCTTTGCGGGGCAAAAAAACCGTCACAGCAAAGAGTAAAGGATATTGAAAAAGCTTTGCGCGAGATGGGTAAAGAATTATCTGCCGCTATATTGTAATTCAAAAGCTCACGTTACCGAACCACCCTTTTTACGGGTGGTTTTTATGGAGGATCGAATACGGTTATCAGCATATTATTCACATCTTCCGCTACCGGTTTTATACGTATTAAACTCATGCCGGATTTAAGTTGGTTTCCGAGAAATTCACTATATTTGTATTATACTGGAAATGACAATAGCATTGTCGGGAAAATGACCGAAAAAAGCACTATGTTCATTCATTTGCACGGTTGTTTTGACGCTCTATAAGGCACTGGAAATGTGGTATATACCAACACTTAATTGGTGTTGGTGGCACCACTAAAGCAAGATGCAATTCCACGTAAATCCCTGAATTTCACAATAATTCAGGGGTTTTCTTTTTCCCTTACCCTGCAATAAAGTGCATTTGAACGCGGTTGAAAAAAGACCTAATCGTGGGACTTTTTTCAAATAAAAAAAGTCCCACGATTAAGCATTTTTTGCATTGATATACAGTCATTTGCAAACAGCTGTTTTGGGTTCGATTACATAAGTTTGTTTCATCTAAAAAATTATGTAATTATGAAAAGAAACTCTTTCGGTTTTGTCTTTTTTATAAAAAAGACAAAACTTCTCAAAAACGGCGAGGCTCCCATCCGGCTGCGGATTACTGTAAACGGTTACTCGGTTGAATCTCAAATAAAGAGAAGCGTAATACCCGAAGAATGGATTAAAAGAACAGAGCAATGTAAAGGCAGGGACCGCAAATCTATCGAGACAAATGAATATATCCGTTCACTTAAATTAAAAATACTATCCATACACCGTGAACTGGAGATGGCTGGTGCGCACTTCACCTCACGTCTTATTATGGATAAATTGTACGGTGCCGAGGAAAAAAGAACAATACTTGCCATTTTTCGTAAGCATAATGATGATATACGAAAACTCATAGGTATTGATTATGAAAAGCGAACAGTAAGCAGATATGATAGCTGCTGTAACTATTTGGAGGAGGTCATTAAGACTGAATACGGCAAAGACGACCTCAGTTTAAATGAATTAAACGGCGAACTAATACGCAAATATGAAATGTATCTTAAGCTGGTCAGAGGGTGCCAGCAAAATACAGTGATCCGTTATATAAAGTGCTTTAAGAAAGTGGTTAATATGGCAATAGCAAACGAATGGTTGGCAAAAGACCCTTTTTATGGCATTCGTTTTACCGCTAAAGAAGTCAATAAAGACGTCCTAACCAAAGACGAGCTCGACGTACTGATCAACTACAAGTTCCAAGTCGAGAGACTTGAACACGTCCGGGACGTTTTCATCTTTTGCTGCTTTACGGGCCTTGCATACATCGATGCCCACAACCTTCGTCCCGAAGATATTTACAAAGACAAGAAAGAAATGTGGATCACCAAGACGCGTCAAAAAACAAATATAGAGTTTCGAGTTCCCTTACTCCATGTTCCGATGGACATTCTTAATAAATATAAAGACCATCCACTCTGTTTACGAACTGGTCTATTGCTTCCCATCACAAGTAATCAGAAAATGAATGATTATATAAAAGAAGCGGCCGCGCTATGTGGAATTAAAAAGCATCTGACCACACATACCGCAAGAAGAACTTATGCGACCACAGTATGCCATGAAAATGGTGTTGCCTTAGAGAATATATCAAAAATGCTGGGGCATACAGATACCCGAATGACTTTGCATTATACTAAGATATCCAATAGCCGGATCAGTCAGGATATGGAACAAGTTCGGGCAGTTTTCGATTCACAGGATCAAAAAAAGGCTATATAAATAGGGCAACAGCTTTTAATTAAAGCAGATAACTCTTGTTATCTGCTTTTTTCTTTATATTCTACAAGAAACAATCAATACTTTTGATGTAATTCTCTTCCAGCAGTTTCGAAATATCAGAGCCTTTGTATAAGATCTTCCCAAATAATCTTATGAAGGGTATTCGTCCTGTATCTCTATGGTCCTGAAGAGTTCTTGGACTAATATGGAGCATTTTACATAGCTCTGAACTTGAATAGTATCTTTCGCCGGCGATATCGGGATGCCTTATACTTTCAATATCACTAATATTAGAAGTAGCTTCTTTAAGTTTCTCTATAAGAGTTCCGACTTCAGTAGATAATTCTCCTTCATGTACCATATTATTTTGGTTTTACTTCGTCCAGAAGTTTCTCAACATCAGTTTCTTTAAAAAATACTTTTTTCCCCACCATCGAATAAGGGAGGATTCCTTTCACCTTATAGTAGTGTAGAGTCCGTTTACATATTCCTAACCTTAAACATACATCTTGACTATCGAGCCATGATTTGTCTCTGGCATTGCCATGTATCAGTTTGTTAATTTCATTTATAAGATCAGTAATGGCCTCTTTCATTTTAACAAACTCCTCCTCTCTTATCACCACTAACTTCATAATTATATATTTTTTGCATAGGCTAATTAAATTAATAATTCATCTCAAGAGCATTTAATAACATCATATTACACCGTTGTTCATCATATTACATATTATATCATCTTTTACTATCTTTATCCTGTCTTACTCCTAATATAGGGTTATTGATACCCGCGATACCGAAACTGACAAGCCTTGTTATAAAGGTCTGTCCTTCTCTTAACATGGCTGCCGTGCTCGAAAGAACGGCAGATAAGGTATTACAGGAGTAAGACATTTTTATCTTATATTTGTCGCGTCTTACTCTAAATATAATGAAATTCATAGTTTTGGAGCTTTCTGCCCCAAAATTGCCACGTAGTAACCGTAGCCAGAATAAGGCTCTCGGTTGGTTGCTCGTGGGTAATCTTCACTATATTTGGAGTAAGACACTAAATGTAGGACCGGGGGCCTTCTTTTCCCCCAACAAATATAAAAAGCGGCTTCGGCCGCTTTTATTTTATCTTCAAAGATGTTGGGTGACAACATGATTTGTTCCGAGATATCGGACCAGATATATAGTTTCTCCGTCCTCTTGATATACAGTAAAGAAAACAAACCACTGCGTTGAACTGTTATGCAGGTTGAACCACATATACTGCATCCCTTTCCCGTATTTGTCAAAATAAGGCGGGGCAATCCTTCTGGGCCTGGTTTCAATCGAAGCTTCGATCTCATCTATTAAATCGTCCACGTACTTCTTGGCTGTTTCGCGTAACCCGAAGTAATCGAGACGGTATAGAATTTCCGATAATTCCTCGAATTGATCGACAATCTCCGGTAGATATAATACCTTCATATCTACTTGAAGTGTTTGTCAATGCTCTTGTGCAGCCTTCTCTTTAACCCTTCACCATCTATTGCTCTGGCAAGGTCCGCATCCGGTTTAAGGGGTTCAACCTGAGGATAAGTCGCCAAAAACATAGGAGGTTGATTACCGCTCTTAATTATCACATCGTTCCCTTCCTGAGCTTTAGTGATATAGAACTTCATATCTTTCCTCAACTGGCTGGGATTAATAACTATCGGCTGTCTCATCTTTTTCATATTACGGCATACATTAAGTTGTACACCTACGTGTACAAATATAATACCTTATTCCATATAATCAAAACAGTCGGTATTTCTCTATCCAGGCAATTTAATTAGTGCGGCTGAAACGAGCAAGGTCCCCTTCGGGGCCGTTCCGGTTTTCTAAAAATTCTGCCGCAAGCGTCAGAATTTTCAGCAAAAACCTTGCACGTATCATCCGCACCATTGGTCGGGCCTGTATAGGGAAAAACCGGCCCCTGAAGTCCGGTAGTGATAATTATTATTACCATGAACCAAAATCAATTAAACAGCGCCAGCCATCCGGCCAATAAGCTCGGCCAGCCTCTCGATTTTCTTACGATCATAAATAAGGTCGAGGTCCGCAACGAGGAACGTATTACCGCAGAAGAGAAACAGTATTGCGAAGAACTCCAGGCCAACCTCTATTCAATTCTGGACAATCTCGACAAATGGTACGGCCTGCTTAAAACGGAGTCAGACCGTTATAAAGATTACCGTAATTATTATGTCCATCCCAACGGGAAGGTCAATTTCGGCTCTTATTACATTGAAGAAACTTCGGACCTGACATTTAGAAAGTATGACTTTATGCCTTTCGAACCTATAAACAGCATCGTCGAATTGCGGGCTAATGTCATTAATAGTTTCGGTAGCCGGATAATAAGGTATTTCAATGAGAAATATAATATCGAAGTACCCGTACCCGAGATCAACAAGAAGAACATGCAAATAGACTTCCGGCCCGACTACAACACCTATATAGATATGGTTATTTCCCATCTGGGCGGTAAATCATTTCACGATACTGCCGTAGAGGAATTACTCTCTAATTTCCAAAAGGCAGTTAAGCCGGGTTATCATACGGATTTCCTCCCCGAAGTCAAAGGAGCAAAGATTACGTTTTCTAACATCATATATTGGGATACGTGGCAGCGGGAATGGCATAATGTCTCGGCTATCGGATCTGATGATATAAAGACTTTCGATGCTTTTATGGCCGGTATCGGATATGCCGTAACCGGCAGCCTGAACGTAAGCCATCAAAGCATCATAGGCTTTGATAGCCGAAATGTCGATACTTCCAAGGAGTATTCGGTAACCTTTAAAGGTATTGAAGGGATAAAATTCTTCAAGAACAGACGAATAGATATCAGGTTCACCAACGCCGACAGCGCTAAAGCGTGTTTTGAGAAACTCGGCCTAAAAGACCTGGTGTTACCGAATTTATAGTCGGGCCATGTATCAGGTTATTCCCCAGCCTATCCCGCAGGAACAGCGGGCGGTTGTAAATGAAAAGATATTATTCTGTATAGATACCGATAACAATAAAATCCCCCCGGAGGGGATTTTTAATTGTTATACAGGGCTCGGCGGTACTCACGATCTCAAACAAGAGGACTTCGCCAATTATAACGAATATGCCGAGGCAAAGAAAGAATTTGAACTCGGTCAGTTCTTCACTCCGCCCGAGATCTGTCAGAAGATAGTAGAGTTGGTAAACCCGGACCCTAATGAAATGGTGCTGGAAATGTGTTGCGGGATGGGAAATTTCTTTAATTACCTGCCAAACCACTTTAATGCTTTTGGTTTCGATATCGACCCCAACGCAATTAAGGTTGCCAAGTATCTCTACCCGGATGCCAACTTCGAGGTCAACGACCTTTACCAGTACAAGGGAAACCAAAGCTATGATATAGTTATCGGCAATCCCCCTTTCAACCTTAAAATTGGCGGAAAACTGTCCCAACACCTCTACTGCGAAAAGGCCCACGAGTTACTTAACCCGATGGGCTTCTTGATTTTCATAGCCCCTTGTTCCTATTTAGGAAATGATTTCTGGGATAAGCGTCGCGCCAATACGATGAACAATTTGTATTCTTTCATAGGACAGAGCAAACTTCCAAAAAACGCTTTCAAAAATGTCGGTGTGAGCAACTTCTCCACAAAGGTTATGGTTTTTATGCGTTCCTCGCGCCAGATAGAATCCAAGCCGTATTCAGCCGATGAATTTGTAACGTTCGACGAACTTACACGCCTCATTACGGAGGCCCGGAACCTGAAAGCGTCCCAACGCCTTAAACTTATCCGGGAGTCGACGGAAGAGGCCCGGGCCGAATACGAACTTTTCGAGTACAAGACCAAGAAATACCTGTATGAACTTAAAAATCATAAACATCTAAGAAAGCATTATAATAAAGGCGTTGCTCTGATCACCAAATACCGTAACCAGAAACCGCCCGATAACTGTACGCGGGAAGATTATAAGGAATGGGAGCGTACAAAACTGACCCCGGAGCGTATTCTGGCCTCATTGCGTAAGTATATCAGGCAACAATATGAAGTTCCGCGTAAAGAGATATCGGTAGTTAAGAATAACTATTGCATCCGCCTGAAAGGTTATGCGCCCCGGATGTTGAATAAACTTGAGTCCCGCCGCATATCCATCAACGATCTTGTTCTGGGCCTTGAAGAAATACCTGTACCTGCCGTTCCTACCCCTAAGCATCGACAGCAAGTTAGGTCACTTCAAAAACTCATCCGCCGGAAAAAGAGGGAGTATGAAGACCAATCCCGTATCATAATGGAAATGGACCGGGTGCCGTGGATCGACGACTACCTCAAGAAACAAACATTCCTAAACAAAGAATACGAGGTTTGTCATTTTACCGAATTGCAACAGCATGACCTCGGGCTTGCATTCCAAAAACGCTTTATACTTTTGAATTGGCAGCAGGGTTCCGGTAAAACAGCGGCCGCCTACCACTATGGCAAATACCTGTTGAAGTACCGGAAGGTAAAGAATGCCATAATCATGGCTCCGGCTATAGCCACCAACCTAACCTGGTTGTCATTCCTTGAGACAAACCGGGAAGAGTTTTATTTCGTGAACCGCATATCGGACTTTCACAATATTCCCGAGGGGGTATTTATAGTTCTGCCGAGTTCGATGCTGGGAAAGATAAAGCGGCAACTAAGAACTTTATTGAAGATGCGCTCGAACAACGTCGCATTTATATTCGACGAATCGGATGAGATAACCAACCCCACGTCACAGAGAACCATCAACACACTTGCAGTATTCCGCCGATGCTCACATAAGCTATTGGCTACGGGTACCACCACCCGCAATAATATCAACGAACTGTACAGCCAGTTAGAACTTCTATATAACAATTCATTCAACTTTATTTGCTGGTGCGATACGGTCTACAAAGAGAATGAGGATAAAGAGATAGAAGAAAAAACGAACGACTATTACGGCTCACCGTTCCCGGCCTACCGGGGACACGTACTGTTTAAGCATTGTTTCTGTCCGAGCAAGGCGACGGTATTCGGTATCGAGAAAGTAAATCAGGATATATACAATAAGGATGTTCTGGCCGATATTATTGCCAAGACGATAATAACACGCAAATTCCGTGAGTTCGCAGGCGAGAAATACAGCATCGACACTATAACGGTCAAACCGGCTAAAGGCGAATATGAGGTATACCGTGTGATCGCGGAAGAATTTTACCGGATATGCGAGCTGTACTTCAACAATACGGGGGATACCCGCAAGGAGGCCGGCCTGCGTATGATGCGACAGATCAAACTCCTGATACGCGCTTGTTCGGTCCCAAACCATATTGACGGATACTTCGGCGACAAATATCCTTCCAAGACAAAGAAGGTCGGCGATCTTATCAAAAAGCTGAACGAGAAGATAGCAGTCGGCTGCACCACCCTACAATCAATGGATATGTACATCGAATACCTTGAAGGGCGGTTCCCCGATAGGCCGATATTCCTGATACGTGGAGATATTTCATTTAAAAAGCGGCAGAAGATCATAGCCAGTTTCGAGGCAACGGTAAACGGAATATTAATATCCACCCAGCAGAGCTTGAAGAACTCGGTTAACATACCCACCTGCAACCATGTAGTAATCGAGGCCCTGCAATGGAACCTGCCCGTTATGGAGCAATACTATTTCAGGTTTATACGACTCGACTCGAAACATCACACCACGGTTCATTTCATTACCTACGAGGATAGCATAGAGCAGAACCTTATGGCGCTCATCCTGTCAAAGGAGAGACTCAATGAGTTCGTGGCCTCGCTGGAGGTTAAAGAGCAGTCTGAGGTTTACGATGAGTTCAACGTGTCACTCTCCATCATCGACACCCTGATGCGAAAACAATACGACAGTGAAGGCAAAGTACATCTTACATGGGGAAGACAAAAAATAATTAGCTGATGTCAAGTTTCATAATATATGGTAAGCGGCCCGGCGCGGGCGTGATACAAGTCGTGATCCCCGGCACACTCGGCATATTAATCGGGGGCCACTTTCCCGAGCAAGGTCCTGCGGCCCTTCGGGTTTTCAAAAAATTCCGACGCCGGGGCGTCGGAATTTTCCGTAAAAACCTTGCACGCGAACAACCCCCGATTGGAGCCGCCTACGTGAGCCGGGAATCACGGCCTGCATAACTATTATTAATTAATTTTTTGTTTATGATAAATTTTTCAGAATCCGTGGTAGCAATAACGAACGGAGTTTTTTATGGTAACAATAAGAATCCAGAATCTACTGTTTTCTACCTGTCAGACTACGCAGACACGGCTGAACTTATGCAGGCTTGCCGTAATTATTTCGAGGATAACGGTAAGAACCACTATACCGTTATTGCTTCAGACAATGTGCCGGCGGGCTTTATTATCGATGGACAGCTTTTGCAACAGTTCTTTGAACTGCGAGAGGCATTGGTACCGCTCGATGAAGACGAGCGCGAACTGTTTTTCGATTGGTGCCGCTATAATAATAGGGATTGTGTGACCGAAGATATATTTATGCTGGTCACCCATTTCCGCGAAACATATATGGATAAATACCCTTCGGAGCCGGATGAATATTTATCGCTCGATCCTACCATAGAGATCAGGAAAAAACCCACAGACTCCCGCTGGGGTATCAGCTTCACAGACTATTATGAATCATAAAATATGTGGGTAAATATAAAATCGGAGATTGTCTGTTTCGAGCCGAACGTTCCCCGTGTCTATGCCAATATGCTAAATATAGTTGTGAGATCGACTGATCTGAGAAACTTACAGGATAGCATTTATAGGTATAATATGGCAAACGGAAACCAGTTGGACGGATATTTCAAATGGCTCATCCATGACAGGCATTTTATTGTATGGCAGCGTCTTCAAAAATATTCCCCGCTCACATTTGAAGTCCCCCTCTTCGACTTGCACGAAGTAAATTTAATATGTTCAGATTTAGTAAACCCTGTTAAAAATTAAATATTATGAATAACATAGTAAAAGTATTTAAAACCGACATCGGATGCTTCGTCTTCGATGAAGACCTGGACGAGGCATGGAAGAATTTTATGGGCGCAGTAATGTCAAAATTCTTTCATAAGGATTTCCCATTTAAATATCTCGAAGTTGGCAACGGTAGAGGACCCGTGGATAAAGTGCTGACTGAAGAAGATGTCCCCTATGGGTGCAAACTGGAGGACATCCTTAAACACGCTGTTAAACATTACAGAGTTCCCGACCTTTCTAAAATTAAGAAGTACGGCTGCGAACCGACGCTGGATAATTTCAGCGAACTTGCCTACGACGAAGACGTACCATCGGATGTTTACCAGACCTTGTGTCTGCTTTTCATACTGAAAGACGGCAAGTATGATTACGAAAATCTCCCCCAGCAACTTTATCCGTTAGAGACATTCGATTATATGCGCTACTTCGACTTCCTGACCGGCATCCGGCAGGAAAGCGGTCATAAAATATACGACATCGAGCAGGAAGTTATATGCGCTGCGGCCCGGTTCCTTATCAATGACTCCCCGAACATACGTGTAGATGAAAATATACAGGCCATCATCGACAAATGCCGGGCGAGCGAATTATGGGATGATTTCAAATTCGACTATAAGTGGTATCATCCCGTGGATTGTTTCCTCTCGGCTATGGCTCACAAGGAGTTCATATATATCGAGAACGACCTTGAGCCGGAGGACCGAACCATTCTTCGCGAGGTTTACCTTAACGGATTTGACGCAAAGCTAAAAGAGTTGAACTGGTTTGCGCGAGCATGCATGATAGAAACAGGCGAATTGGTATGCGTGGGACCCGGCGCTCAAATATTTTTCCATAATAGTGAACTTCCCGTTTACCGTAACCGTAACGATTTTAAGTACCGGGTTAATAAAGACCTGCCGCATTATCTGTTATCCGATCTTTTAGCTTTCTTTAAGGTATATTATCAAAAGTCATATCTTGACTATACCTGCGACACGTACATCGTACAGGATAGTAAGGGTAATATTCTGCGTCTGGGAAAAGGTCTTCTCGATAAAGGTTTCAAAGAGTTTCTCGACGACCTTATATTCTCTATGGATAAAAAGCCTATCCCGGAGGATACGAACTTCAGTATCTATCAGGTACCGATACATCATAACTCCAATATGAAGTATAAAATCGAACAGCAGGACCTTGCGGGAGTAAAGAATGAACTGAAATGGAGTAATGCACTGTTACGATATAGAATAGAATATAGAATGTTATTCCGTAAAAAACACAACTATTAATGGCGCCCGTCGAGGGCGCTTTTTCATTTATAGACAACTACAATGACAAGAAAACTATTTAAAGTAATTATGGCCGTTGCAGCAATGGCCTCATGCAGTAAGGATGAACTGCCGGGACTCTATGATTCGGCACACGAACTTACCTACCACACATACTATCGTTCGCGCGAATGGATAGACGGCTCTGCCCTGACGTCCGACCAGATGATATACCGCTGGCTCGGCTTCAAAGAGGACGGAACGGGCCACCTTACCGAGTCCCTTTTCAAGCGGCAGGACAACGGTGTGATGAAAAGTATCTATGCTTTTACGTGGAATACCACCTGGTATAAGACAGGTAATGGTCTGTATATTACGAGCAGGGATGGAGATGCCGCCCAATGCAATTCCCTTTGGCCAATGGTCCTCAATATGGAATCTGATATATTATTATCCGGGGATTTACAGCTCCGTCTTTACAAGCTTGGAATGAATGCAACCGGCGACATTTACGAACTACTGGATATTGAAAACGGAACTGTTCCCGCACATTTTGATTTTTATTATGAATGGCATCTGTGGTACCAGGTCAATAAGGCAGGTCCGGGGCATGGAAAATATAGTGTGATAGTGGCATTAAGTACTGCCGGCGATATAATCGAAGGACCATATTTATGTCCGATATATTGTAAGGACGGAATACATGAATTTTGTTCCCACGATCCAGACGATAAATGGGAACGCTACCGCTCGGGAAACTACCGGGGCTGGGATGAATGACAACAAATAACGGTATGGAGAGTGGCAAAATGTGTCGCTCTCCGCATTTATAGCGACATGGAGAACAAGATCACAATGGAGAAGTTATTAGGTATGATGGACGAGAAATATTACCTGACCTATATCAATTACGATGACAACTTTAACAGTTATATAGATCTGTTAAATGAATGTTTGGAAAAGGGGAACTGTGACCTGCTTAATGAAAATTACCACGAGTGGTTTTATGACTGCGAGTGGCAGAGCGCTACGGACATCATCAATGAATTAAAAGAAGGATTAAAAGAGGAATATTCGGAAGAAGAAATAGAAAAGTTCTTCGACGAACATGAAGATGAGATCCGCGATACGATATTCAGCCGTGACTGCTCCACCCCTTACAAGGACCTTTTCAGTAATACTTCCGATATATTTTTGCGGGTTGAACTCTCGTCCCGATATGACGGGCTTGCAAGTCATGAGCAAGAGATAGAAGAAGGATATAGCTGGCAAGGATCTTACCTACGGGATATTACCCGCGTATTGAACCTTAATCCTTTTAAGGTCAAAAGACACCTGCAAAGAGCCAACATCAAAATAAATGGTCTCTTCCCGGACAAACGAGAAAGGAACGGAAATGAGTATGTCAGCTATCCCGATCTAATCAATGAGTTTGTAAACAACGAGTGCAATGAATCATACCTGACATTTGCCTGTAAGGTCAGTGCGCTCGAACTATACAACTCAAACTTCGATATTTCAAATATCATTTTAAAGAAGGGCTGCCGCTGCGGATTATTCTTTGAGGCATATGGACAGGGCAGTTTGATTATTATGGAATTATTGAAAGACCTTGAAATAGACCTTACACAAACCCAAAAACCGTGCTTTGAATTAACACTCGATACAGGAAGTTACGGCCTGGCGTACAACTATTGCGATGAAATATTTGAAAGCCACGCAACAATAATCAATAAAAATATAAACAGGCAAACTACATGAACAGATATTACACAGATGCGTACATAATCCGCAAAAATATAACGAAGGATATAATCAGCCTGCTTACTGATGCAGGATGCAGGAGAATTGACATGATTGAACATACACTCCGTTGCTTCGGAAACTGCGTACCCGAGGAAGCCGGCATGGAGGAAGAAATGGCCCAGATAATCGAGGTCGTCAAAGATGGAAACGAGCTTAAATACTTTTATGAAGAAATTTCGGGTGTGCGTTCCTGCAAGCATAAATTCGAGGTCGACCTCTACTCCCTTGACATTATGTACAGGAAACTTTGCCGGTTTCTGGGTGTAAAGCATAATGATTATTCCAACGAACTTGGACGGTTACGGCGTGAAATAGATTCAAAGATTGTTTCAATTCTTCTTGAATATGAGAAAGACGGAGTTGATCTCAAATCACAATCCAAAGCGTTCATAGCCAACCACCATATCATAGGTAAAGACACTCACTCAATCGTCGAGGTCACTTCAATATACAACGACCGCAATACCTTCAAATTCGACCATACTCTCATACAGGGATATATAGAGACAGACCTACCGTTGCAAACAACAGGTTATCTCAATATAGAAGCACTCTGCGCGCTAATCAGCACACTTCCGGTAATCCTCAAAGA
>JAJBVJ010000060.1 GCA_020859875.1 Rikenellaceae bacterium | reverse complement strand
TTCGTCGCCGCTCCGGACAGAGGGACGGCGTGTGGCATCGCGGGCGACCTCCGGTTCAACCCCCTCACCGACATGCTTACAAACGAAAAAGGCGACCAGGTCAAACTCGACCCGCCCACCGGGGAAGCCCTCCCGGCCGCCGGTCTTGCCGGGGGCACAGAAGGTTACCTCGCCCCTTCCGATAACGGCACCGCCGTCGAGGTGGCGATCGACCCGGAATCGCAAAGGCTCCAGAGACTCGAGCCCTTCGCGGCAATGGACACCGGAAGTTTTTCCGATATGCCCCTTCTTATAAAGGCGCAGGGTAAATGCACGACCGACCACATTTCTATGGCTGGCCCGTGGCTTCGGTACCGGGGCCACCTCGAAAATATTTCCGGCAATCTGCTAATGGGTGCCGTAAATGCTTTCGGCGGCCAGACCAACCGTGTGCTCAACCTGCTCGACGGGACTTACGGCCAGGTGTCGCAAGTGGCCCGCGCCTATAAGGATCGCGGGGTCGGATCGATAGTGGTCGCGGAGGAAAACTACGGGGAAGGCTCCTCTCGCGAACATGCTGCGATGGAACCCAGATTCCTCAACGTCAAGGCCATACTTGTAAAATCGTTCGCCCGCATCCATGAGACAAACCTGAAAAAACAAGGAGTGCTCGCCCTGACATTCAGGGATAAAGGCGATTACGACAAGATACGGGAAGACGACCGTTTTACAATCGATGGTGTGGAGAATATCGCCCCGGGGGTTCCCTTGGTCATACTTGTCCGCCACGCGGACGGAACCCAGGACAGGATCTTAGCGGAACACACCTACAACGACCTGCAGATAAAATGGCTCAAAGCCGGGGCGGCCCTCAATTACAAGGGATAATTATCCGGATAAATATGGAAACCCGCCGGCCGTCTTAAAACCAAAAGCAGCGACCGACGGGTTCTATAAATAGAAGCGACAATACAAATGGCTAAAATAACAATGAACGGAGATATGATCTCCGTACCCGATAATCCCACGATACCCTTTATCGAGGGTGACGGCGTAGGGCCGGAAGTGACCCGTGCGATGCGCGCCGTATTAGATGCGGCTGTCGACAAAAACTACGGCGGTGGGCGCCGCATCGAGTGGATGGAACAGCTGGCCGGGGGTAAGGCATTCGAACGGTGCGGCAACTGGCTTCCCGACGAGACACTCGAATCTTTCCGGGATTACCTCGTGGGCATAAAAGGCCCGCTTATGACCCCCGTCGGAGAGGGTATACGCTCGCTGAATGTGGCTATGCGCCAGACTCTCGACCTCTATGTCTGTCTTCGTCCGGTGAGGTGGTTCCCCGGTGTCGCTTCGCCTTTGAAGGAACCCGAGAAGGTCGATATGGTGATCTTCCGCGAAAATACCGAAGATATTTATGCAGGTATCGAATGGCAGGCGGGAAGCCCCGAGGCAGAAAAATTCTACAGGTTCCTTAGCGGGGAGATGGGCGTTACGAAGGTGCGGTTCCCCGAAAGTTCCTCTTTCGGTGTAAAACCCGTATCCCGGGAGGGCACCCGGAGGCTTGTCCGTGCGGCAATCGAATACGCCGTAAAGAATGGTCTTCCCACCGTGACCCTCGTCCACAAAGGCAATATTATGAAGTATACCGAGGGTGGGTTCCGCAACTGGGGATACGACCTTGCGGAGCAGGATTTTGCAGCGCAAACGTACACCGTGCGCACCTATGAAAAAACCGTAAAGGAAGCGGGACGCGAAGCGGCTGAGGACGAACTCATGCAGGCCAGGGCGCAGGGGAAGGTTATAGTTAACGACGCTATAGCCGACGCCTTCCTGCAAAATACCCTTCTCACACCTGAAAAGTATTCGGTGATCGCCACCCTCAACCTCAACGGCGATTACATTTCCGATCAGCTGGCAGCTATGGTGGGAGGAATCGGGATAGCCCCGGGAGCCAATATCAATTACACCACGGGCCATGCGGTATTCGAGGCCACTCACGGCACGGCTCCGGACATTGCCGGGAAGAATATCGTCAATCCCTGCTCGATAATTCTTTCGGCCGTGATGATGCTGGAATATCTGGGCTGGAGAGAGGCGGCGGCGGCCGTCACCTCCGCCATCGAAGCCTCTTTCCGCCGGGGACGGGCAACCGGCGACCTGGCCCGCTTTATGCCGGGCGGACAAGCACTCTCGACCGGCGAGTTCACCCGCCAGCTGATAAATGCAATTTAAGAATATACAATCTATAAACGGATGCCATATGAAAACGAGTAAAACGACGAATGCGAAGAACCAGCAAAGCGAAAAGATCGACCACCTCCTCTCCAAACTTTCCGATTCGATACGCACTACAAGTAGTATAGACCAACAGCTATTCGTCCGATACAACGTCAAACGCGGACTCCGTAACGAAGACCACTCGGGCGTCCTGGTGGGGCTAACGACCATCGGTGACGTGGTGGGATACCAGCGGGTGGACGGGCAACCCATCAAAGCTATCCCGGGGCGCCTGCTGTATCGGGGTGTCGATGTGGAAGACCTCGTGAAAGGGTTATATAAGGAAGAGCGGTTCGGTTTCGAAGAGACCGCATTTCTGCTGATGTCGGGTTATCTGCCCAATAAAGAGGAGTATGAGACCTTCTGCGACCTTCTGGGCCGCCAGATGGATCTGGAGCCCAAGATGAAGATGAACATCCTGGAGCTGGAAGGCCAGAATATTATGAATATCCTTGCCCGCTGCGTGATGGAGCTATACATCTTCGATGAAAATCCGGACGACACCTCGCATGACAATCTGATCCGCCAGTCGGTCGATCTTATCGCCAAATTCCCGACCATTATAGCCTATGCATATAACGCCTACCGGCACAACCGTAAAGGCAAGGCCCTGCATATACACCATCCCAAGCCGCATCTATCGATCGCGGAGAACTTTCTCCACATGCTCAAGGGGCGGTATACGGAACTCGAAGCGCGGATTCTCGACCTGTCGCTTATCCTCCATGCGGAACACGGCGGTGGGAACAATTCGTCGTTTACCGTCCGTGTCACCAGTTCGTCGGGAACCGATACTTATTCCTCAATCGCCGCGGCTATAGGCTCGCTGAAGGGCCCGCTGCACGGGGGAGCCAATTTGCAGGTTATCGACCAGTTCCATCACCTCAAAAATGCCATATCGGACTGGACGAACATAGCCGAGGTCGACGCCTACCTAATGAGGATGCTCCGCAAAGAGGTTTACGACCGCAAAGGGCTTATATACGGGATCGGCCATGCCGTTTACACCGTATCCGACCCGCGGGCCCTGCTTCTCAAAGAGATGGCCCGCAAACTGGCACGGGAAAAGGGACGCGAGGATGAATTCGCATTCCTCGAACTGTTGGAAGAGAGGGCGGTAGAGAATTTCATGGCCTTCAAAGGTAACCAGGTCAACAAACGGGTCTGCGCGAATGTGGACTTTTATTCGGGTTTCGTTTACGAGATGATCGGTCTTCCCGAAGAGGTATTCACCCCGCTGTTCGCAATGAGCCGCATCACCGGGTGGACGGCCCACCGTATCGAAGAGCTCAATTTCGAAAGCCGGCGCATAATCCGTCCGGCATACAAGAACGTGATCGAAACTCCTAAAAAATTCATACCGATCTCCCAGAGGTAAATTCCCCGGTCTTTTTTATCTTTAAGCAGATAAAAATCGTATCTTAGATCACTTAAAAACGATCGAAATGAAAACCAGGAGCTTTACCATCATCAAGCCGAACGCGGTGGCCAAAGGCAGCACCGGCAAGATATTGGACATGATAATTGGGGCCGGCTTCACGCTGCGGGCCGTCCGCATGGTCTGTTTCAGCAGGAACGATGCTTACCGGTTCTACGGCGAACATATCGGCAAGCCCTTCTTCGACGAACTGGTGGACTTTATGACCTCGGGGCCCTCCATCGTGGCCATCGTAGAACGGGAAGATGCGGTGGCGACCCTGCGGGAGCTCGTCGGGGCTACGAACCCGGCCAACGCCAAGGAGGGCACGATCCGCAAACTCTTTGCCGACAGCCTGACGCGCAACGCGATCCACGCCTCGGACAGCGACGAAAATGCCCGGCGGGAGTGGAGCCAGTGGTTCGCGCCGGAAGATATTATGGAAGCCGAATATAATTTCCCCATGATATAACCCGGTGACGGTTTGCCCGGCAACCCGACCAGCGGATTACACTTATATTAATTCCCGGTGCCGGGAGGCACTTTGGCGAAAATGGATTAACTTTGTGAGGCCCTGCGGATGCGGGGCCTCGATTACGATTAGCTGCGACACATAATGAAAGAGATTAAACGTTACCTGGTCACCTCGGCACTGCCATACGCCAACGGGCCCGTACATATCGGCCACCTGGCAGGGGTCTATATCCCCTCGGATATATACGTCCGCTACCTGCGCCTACGCGGAAAGGACGTGGTGTGGGTGTGCGGTTCAGACGAACACGGGGTACCGATAACCATAAAGGCCCGTGCCGAAGGGGTGACCCCCCAGGACATCGTCGACAAGTACAACGCCATAATAAAAGAGTCGTTCGAAAAGTTAGGCATATCGTTCGATATTTATTCCCGTACCACTTCCCCCGTCCATGCCCAGACCGCGTCCGATTTTTTCCGCACACTCTACGATAAGGGTGAATTCACGGAGCAGACTACAATGCAGTACTACGACCAGCAGGCGGGCGTCTTCCTTGCCGACCGCTATGTGACCGGTACGTGCCCCCACTGCCAGAACGACCGCGCCTACGGCGACCAGTGCGAAAAATGCGGCAGCACGCTCAATTCCACCGACCTGATCGCACCGAGAAGCACCATAACGGGTTCTGTTCCGGTCATGCGCGAGACCACCCACTGGTACCTTCCTCTGGACAAGCACGAGCCTTTCCTGAGGCAATGGATACTCGAAGAGCACAAGGAGTGGAAGGCAAATGTTTACGGACAGTGTAAAAGCTGGCTCGATCTGGGGCTGCAGCCCCGCGCCGTGAGCCGCGATCTGGACTGGGGTATCCCGGTGCCGGTCGAAGGGGCGGAGGGCAAAGTCCTATATGTATGGTTCGACGCCCCGATCGGCTACATTTCAGCTACCAAAGAACTTACCCCGGATTGGGAAAAATACTGGAAAGACCCGGATACCAAGCTGGTGCATTTTATAGGTAAAGACAATATCGTGTTCCACTGCATCGTCTTCCCGTCGATGCTCCGGGCGCACGGCGGCTTCATTCTTCCTGAGAATGTCCCGGCAAACGAATTCCTGAACCTGGAGAGCGACAAAATTTCTACATCACGCAACTGGGCGGTATGGCTCCACGAATACCTCGAGGAGTTCCCCGGAAAACAGGATGTGCTCAGGTATGTACTGTGTGCCAACGCGCCGGAAACCAAAGACAACGACTTTACCTGGAAAGATTTTCAGGCCCGTAACAACAACGAGCTGGTTGCCGTGCTCGGGAATTTCGTAAACCGGGCTCTTGTGCTTACCGGTAAATATTTCGACGGGGTGGTTCCGGCGGCGGGCCCCCTTACCGACTACGACCGCGACGTACTGGCCGAGATGCCGCAGCTTCGCCGGTCGCTGGAAGAGAATATCGAGCATTACCGGTTCCGGGAAGCGTTGAAAGACGCCATGTCGTTCGCACGATTGGGGAACAAGTATCTGGCGGACACCGAGCCCTGGAAAATATTTAAGGATAATCCCCAGAGGGTCGCCACCATACTAAATGTATCGCTCCAGATTACGGCGAATTTAGCCGTTGCGATCGAACCGTTCATGCCCTTTACGGCCGGGAAGATCCGTTCGATGCTCGCAGTGGATAAGATCGGATGGGACGATCTGGGAAATGGCGGACTCGTTGCGGCCGGACACAATACGGGCACACCCGAACTTTTGTTCGAAAAGATCGAGGATGTACAGATCGAACGTCAGCTGCAAAAATTGGCCGATGCGCGGAAGATAAATCTCGAAGGCTCGCGGGATGTGGCCATAGAACCGCAAAAGGGAAGCATCGCTTTCGACGATTTCGGGCGTATGGACATCCGCGTGGCAACGATAATGGCTGCCGAAAAGATCGCCAAGACAAAGAAACTGCTCCGCCTGAAGATAGATACCGGTTTCGACAAACGCGAGATAGTCTCGGGCATCGCGGAATACTACACTCCCCAAGAGCTCGTCGGACGGCAGGTACTCGTGCTGGTCAATCTCGAACCGCGGGAGCTAAAGGGTGTCCTTTCGCAGGGTATGATCCTTATGGCCGCCGATCCCGCCACCGGTCGGCTTACGCTTATGTCGCCCGAATCGAAAGTAGGGCCGGGAGCGGTGGTGAAATAGCAATGGAATATTTATATGAATTGGGCTATAGTCAACCCTATAAAATATAGCACGGCATGGAAAATATCGATTGGGAAAATCTCGGATTCGGTTATATCCGGACCGATTGCAATGTAAGGACTTACTGGCGCGACGGAAAATGGGAGCCGCTCACCGTCACCGGAGATGAAAACATAAACATGCACATGGCTTCCACCTGCCTCCATTACGGGCAGGAAGCCTTCGAAGGGCTAAAAGCGTTCCGCGGCGCCGACGGGAAAATACGCATCTTCCGGGCGGACGAGAACGCGAAAAGGATGATCCGCTCGGCCCAGTACCTTATGATGCAGGCACCGGATGTCGACCTGTTTGTGGAAGCGGTTAAAAAAGTGGTTCTTGCAAATGAAAAGTATATACCGCCCTACGGGACGGGCGCTTCGCTCTATATCCGCCCCCTGTTGATAGGTACGGGGGCGCAGGTGGGTGTGAAACCTGCCGACGAATATATGTTCCTTGTCTTCGTAACCCCCGTGGGACCCTATTACAAATCGGGATTCAAACCCATCGACGTTATAATCGACCGCCGGCACGACCGTGCCGCGCCTCACGGCACGGGGCATGTAAAAGTAGGCGGGAATTATGCCGCAAGCCTTCTCTCCGGCGATCTTGGCCACTCGAAGGGCTATCCGAGCGTCATGTACCTCGATGCCAAGGAGAAGAGGTATATCGACGAATGCGGGGCGGCAAACTTCTACGGCATCCGCGACGGGGCCTATATTACTCCTAAGTCGAGCTCGGTTCTCCCGTCGATAACCAACATGAGCCTGCGTACTCTGGCTGCGGACATGGGGCTGAAAGTAGAGGAAAGGCCCGTGGATGTCGCGGAGCTTGCGACCTTCGAGGAAGCCGGTGCCTGCGGGACAGCCGCGGTGATCTCCCCGATAGGATCGGTTTTAGACCCGGAAGAGAATAAAACCTACCGGTATGGAACCGAAGCCGGCCCGTGGAGCGTGAAACTGTATGAGGCCCTGCGCGGAATACAGTTCGGGCTGCGGGAGGATACACACGGCTGGAATATAGTGCTTTAAATCTAAAATAAGTAAATAAGAGACAACTCATTCGATGAATTTCGTAGAAGAATTACAGTGGAGGGGAATGATCCACGACATGATGCCCGGAACCGAGGAGCAGCTCGCCAAAGAAATGACTACCGCCTACGTGGGTTTCGACCCTACGGCCGATTCGCTCCATATCGGTCACCTGGTCGGTGTGATGATACTCAAACACCTGCAAAACGCCGGTCACAGGCCGGTAGTGCTGATCGGCGGCGCCACGGGGATGATAGGCGACCCCTCGGGTAAATCGCAGGAGAGAAACCTACTCGACGAGCAGACCTTAAGCCGGTATCAGGCGGGGATAAAAAAACAGTTCGAGAAACTCATCGATTTCGACTCCGACGCCCCGAATGCCGCAATTATGGTCAATAATTACGACTGGATGAAAGACGTAACGTTCCTCGATTTCAGCAGGGAGGTCGGAAAACTTATCACCGTCAATTATATGATGGCGAAGGATTCGGTCAAAAAGCGTTTTAGCGGCGAGGGCGACGGGATGAGTTTCACCGAGTTTACATACCAGCTGCTTCAAGCCTACGATTTTACCGTACTTTACGAAAAATACGGCTGTAAACTCCAGCTGGGAGGCAGCGACCAGTGGGGAAATATTACTACCGGGACGGAACTTATCCGCCGCAAGCTCGGCGGCGAAGCCTACGGGCTGACCTGTCCGCTTATCAAGAAGGCGGACGGCACCAAATTCGGTAAGACCGAGTCGGGCAATATATGGCTCGATCCGCGGTATACTTCCCCTTACAAATTCTACCAGTTCTGGCTAAATGTGAGCGACGAGGATGCAAAAAGCTATATCAAGATTTTTACCCTGCTGGGTAAAGAGGAGATCGAAGCCATTATAGCCGAACACGACCAGGCTCCGCACGAACGAAAATTACAGAAAACCCTCGCCCGCGAGCTTACCTGTATGATCCATTCCAGGGAGGATTATCAGAAGGCAGTCGAAGCCTCGTCCATCCTCTTCGGCAGCGCTACGGCCGAAGCACTGCGCTCTCTCGACGAAGAGACGCTCTTGCAGGTATTCGAGGGGGTTCCGCAGTTCAGGGTGCCGCGTACGGCAATAGAATCGGGCATAGCCTTTGTAGAGCTCTGCACGGCCACGGCTCCGGTCTTCCAGTCGAAAGGGGAGACCCGCAAACTGATACAGGGAGGGGGTATCTCGCTGAATAAAACAAGGGTGGCGGCACCGGAACAAGAGGTTACGGCCGGGGATCTTATTGCGGGGAAATACCTGCTCGTGCAGAAAGGCAAGAAAAATTATTTCCTTCTTATCGCGGAATAGATACCCGCACCCATGTAAGAAGGGCGAACATAAACCGAAAGTTATGCGTACCAAAACGTATCTGCTTTGTGCAGCGCTCATTTTGTCGGTATCCGCTTCGGGATATTCCCAGGAAATTTCGAAAGAGAGGCTCCGGGAATACATATCCGCCCTGCGGGGAAATTCCGGAGTCGAAAGGAAGGCCGGTTCTCCGGGCAGCGAAGAGGCGGCGGAATATATTGCGGGCAAATTTGCCGAGGCAGGGCTGCAACCTTTCTTCGCCGGCCAATATATCGATGAATTCACCGCCGAACCGTTGGTGGGAAGTGCCCATAAAACCTACCGGAACGTAGCGGGGATAATATACGGGAACAGTTACCAGCTGGACGGGGAGTATATCGTCGTTGGTGCGCATTACGACTACCTGGGGCAGGGCGAATCCCCGGCCACCGTGGTCGAGGACAATACCTCCGGCGTGGCTGCCCTCCTGGAGATGGCCTTTGCGCTAAAGGAGTGTGCACCGGGAAGGAACGTTATATTTGCGGCTTTCGACGGATTCGAGCTGGGTCTTTTGGGTTCCCGCAGGTTCGTGGCCGAGGGTACCATACCGCCAGAGAATATCGTCCTGATGGTAGACCTGCAGAGGGTCGGCAGTATGCCTGAGCAGGAAATATTATATTCCTACGCTCGGCATCTCACGCAAAAAGAGGCGGATTATTTCGTGGAAGCATGCAAGCCATTGACGCTGACGGTAAACCCGGACGGCTACGGCAGGCGCTCTGATACGGAACCGTTCGCTTCCGCCGGTATCCCCGCCATACATATAAGTTCGGGACCCGAGCCGGAAGCGCAGTCCGGGGTATATACCGAAACGATCGACCCGGAAACGTTGGCCCAGGTTACGCGTGCAGTAGCCGATGCGGTATGCGAACTCTCCAATGCCCCCTCGCTGGGTGCGGAAAGCGGAAAGACTGCAGAAGATAGAAAGAGGCGCTTTTTTATCGAGGGCGGCATCACGGCATCGGCCGGAAGCAGTTTTGTACGCGATTCGGATGCAAAAACCCGAGGTAAGACGATGTTCTCTTACGGCGCGGGGCTTTACGGACAAATTAACCTCTCCTATTTCGCATTGCGTCCCCAAGTGGAGTTTATCCGAAGCGGAAGCCGTTATTCGGGTGGTAATATCCATATGAATTCGGTGGTGGTTCCCGTCAGTTTCGTCGCGCAGACACCCCGCTACCTGTTCGGCTCGGTACATATTTTCGTAGGAGGTTATTACCGCTACACCTTTTCGGGCAAGGAAGCAGGGGTCGAGATGGACTTTTCCGACCAGTGGTACCGCAACGGCGCGGGTATTCAGTGGGGGATCGGCCTTAAATTCCGCCGGTTCGGCCTCGAAGTGAACAACCGCTACGGACTCACCGATATGCTGCGCAGCGGCAGCGGTAAACTCACAGAAAGGGCCACCTACGGAACCTTGTCCTATAAATTTTAATAAATATCCATTAAGATAACGATGGGGTTATTCACACCGCAAGGGTACCGCAACCTGCTCGGATCGGTCGAGAACACGGAGAGGGCGATAAAATATGTAAAGGATATGTTCCAGGAGAACCTATCGGCCCAGCTTGCCTTGTTGAGAGTCACCGCACCGATGGTGGTAATGAAGGGAACAGGAGTGAACGACGAGCTGAGCGGAGTGGAGCGTCCGGTGACCTTTCCCATCAAAGACCTGTCCGACTCCCGTGCAGAGGTCGTCCACTCACTCGCTAAATGGGAACGGCTGAAACTCGCCGAGATGGGAACCGACCCCGGGCGCGGGATATATACCGATATGAATGCCCTCCGGCCGGACGAGGAGCTCGACAATATTCATTCCATATATGTCGACCAGTGGGATTGGGAAAAGGTGATAGAAAAGCGCCAGCGGAATATAGAATTTCTCAAACAGACCGTCCGGCGGATCTACGAATCGATTAAAGTGACCGAAAATAAGGTCTACGTCGAATTCCCGCAAATAAAACCGCAGCTTCCCGAAGAGATACTCTTTATCCATTCCGAACAGTTGAGGGTGATGTACCCCGACCTTACCCCAAAAGAGAGGGAGAACGAAATAGTAAGGCAATATAAGGCCGTATTTGTCATCGGGATCGGCCACAGTCTCGGCGACGGCCGGCCGCACGACGTGCGGGCGGCGGACTACGACGATTGGAGCAGCCCCAATGAGGACGGTTACTACGGGCTGAACGGCGATATTCTGCTGTGGAACCCGGTATTGCAGTCGGCCTTCGAAATTTCCAGCATGGGCATCCGCGTATCGCCCGAATCGCTGAAAAACCAGCTCGAGATCAAGGGTGAGCAGGATAAAACGGCGCTCCCGTTTCACAAAACACTTCTTGAAGGCCGGCTTCCCTACACTATCGGGGGCGGGATCGGCCAGTCGCGCCTTTGCATGTACCTTCTTCGCAAAGCCCATATAGGCGAGATCCAAAGCAGTATCTGGCCTCGGGAAATGAGAAAAGAGTGTGCCCGGGCCGGGATCGAATTGATGTAAACTGCACCGGCCCGCATTACGGATTTTTAATATCAAAATTACTTTTTCGGCGCTTTGAGCGGATCGAAACCCTGTCCGTAGACACCCATAACGCTGCCCACGGTGATAAATGCATTCGGGTCGCATTCCTTGATAATACGGAACATGGTGCTCGTCTCGTTTTTACGGCATACTACCATCAGGACTTTCATGGGGGTTTTGCTGTACCATCCCTGCCCGTCGAGAAGCGTTACTCCGCGGTTTGCATCACCGACGATCTTTTCCGCGATCAGGTGATAATTCCTCGAGATAATGAAGAGCTGCGACGACTGCTTGTTGCCGGCCACCATCGTGTCGACCGTATATCCCATGACGGCCACAAGGACATAACTGTAAATCACCGTAGAGATGCCGTTGCCGATAAAATAAGAGAGTCCGATGATTAGAAAATCGCACGTCATAAGAACGCGCCCGTAGCTCACCGAGCGGTACTTATTTATCATCATCGCTATGATGTCCGTCCCGCCGGTACTCCCTCCCTGGGAGAAGCAGACACTGATACCGATCCCCGCAAGTGCCCCCCCGAGTATTCCCGAGAGCAGTTTATCGGAGGACAATCCGAGCAGGTCGGGCGGGATCACCTGCTGCAGGAATCCCATCGCAAAGGAGAGGACAACGACACCGTAAATGGTCTTTGTGCTGAATTTAAAACCGATTATGAAGGAGGCCAGAAGGAGCAGTATGCCGTTTATAACCAGTATCGAAACGGCCATCGGGATGCCTCCTCCCACCTCGCCCCCGGTCGCATAATAGATCAGAAGGGCCGCGCCGCTGACACCTCCGCCGACAATTTCGGCAGGCATTATCACCGCCACCCACCCGAATGCGTAGGCAAAGAGCCCTATGGTAATGACTATATATTCCCGGATCGCCCTCCGAAGAGCCTTACCGCTTAATTTTACCATCGCTTTTGAAAAAGGAGTGGGCCAATAAAACGGATCTATGCGATGTAGACTTCCAAGACGGTTCCCTCGCCGTCGAGCTCTATATTGTCTTCCTGTGCCGGAACGAGCATCGTTTCACCTTTCTCGAGGGTTTCACTTCCGCCGCTGTAACATACGGTCAGCTCGCCTTCGATACATATGTAGACGACGAATGAATCGAGATTCGAATAATCCCTTTCCACACTGTCCTCGACTTTGAGGAGATTGGTGGTAAAATATTCGCACTCCTCAACCTCCACGGCCTGGTTCGGAACTGCGACCGGACTGGTTTTCAGGTCGTGCGGCGGACGGAAGTCTATGGCATCTACGGCCAGCTCGGTGTGTAGTTGGCGGGGATTACCGTTATCGTCCACCCGTCCCCAATCGTCTACGCGGTATGTGATGTCGGATGTTTGCTGAATCTCGGCAACCAGCAGGCCCTTGCCAATGGCATGAATGGTTCCGGCGGGAATGAAATAGGATTCCCCCGGCCGCACCTTCTCTTCCTTCAAAAGCGACGGCAGGGTGCCGTTCTCCACGGCGGCAAGATACTCCTCGCGGCCGACCGTGCGGCTGAAGCCTACGTATAGCGACGCCCCCGGGTCGGCGGCCAGTACATACCACATCTCTGTCTTACCGTAGGAGTTGTGGCGCTCTTTGGCCAGAACGTCGTCGGGATGCACCTGAATTGAAAGTACGTCACGGGCATCTATAAATTTTATAAGCAGGGGGAATTCCAGGCCGTACTTATTATATACTTTATCCCCGACAAGATCTCCCATATAGACCTCGATCAGTTCCTGCAGATCGTTTCCGGCGAGAGTGCCGTTGGCGACGACCGAAACGTCGTTGTCCACCCCGGAGATTTCCCAGCTTTCGCCGATCTTTTTTCCTTCGGGAAGCTCTTTTCCCATTACCTCGGCCAGCGCCGTACCGCCCCAAATGCGTTCTTTCAGGCGCGGCGTGAATTTAAGGGGATATAACATCTTGTTTATAAATTAATTATGTTTCAGAAACAATCGGTTTCTACCGAATTTCAAAATTAGCCCTTTTTATCCTGATAAAATAATTTTATCCCTATTTATTGTTAATTTTGGGCCGTACGCGTTCAATCATTAATCTTTACAGGATGAATTTAATTACCGTCGAGAACGTATCC
>JAJBVJ010000295.1 GCA_020859875.1 Rikenellaceae bacterium | reverse complement strand
TCTGGCTCCAGCTCTGGGGCTCGCTTTCATCCTCGTTCCACTGCCGGATGAAGTCCCCGCGCTCGGCATCGTCGGCCATAGCCTCCGTATCGGCATTGGAATGGGCCGTATTGTTCGACTCGTCGGTCGTAATTTCCGGGGTGCCGTCTTCCAAATCCTTCAGCTGGCCCCGTAGGTCGTCGATCCGGGTGTACCAGTCGAATATTACCTTGTTGGGGGTACCCTGCGGGGCTCTTCGGATGTCGTCCTCGAGCCCGTATATTCTGCGGCGGAGTTCCTCTTTTTTATCCATAATCCGTTATTTACAACGGAAAGGGGCAAAAAGGGTACCACCGCCACCCGGCGGCGGGTAAAAAGGAATGGGTGCAAATATTTGCACCCATTCCCGCTCATTTAACTTCCTTTCTTAACCTGCTTTAATCGTAGATGGTTTTCTCTCCGAGGCGGAAATTGGTAAACACCACGCAGTGTGCACCGCCCGTTGTAGCAGTCGGATAGTCGAAGACTACCTTTATATACCTGTATGTGTAGGTATTGTTCAGTTCCTGGCGAATATCGTAGACACTGCGGGATATGGTAATGTTTTCCTGCATTGCCGTGAAATTATTACCGTCGTTACTGCCGTAGAACGAGGCTCCCTGCACCCGGGTGTTGTTATTGTTGCTGACCTCGCCGATCCATGTATGGGAGATGGTGAAGTAGTTGACCGGAGAGGGCTGCCCCATGTCGATCAGGATATACATATCCTCGCCTGCCGCCGGGCCTCCTGTCTGCCCGGGTTTGATCAGGTTTACGGCATCGCCCGTTTTGATAGACTCCGCGCCTGCCCCGCCGTAATCGGTGCCCGACGGGGAGGATGTTACCGTCCAGTTGTCCATCGGGATCGCCACCCAGTCGGAATAGGTCGAGTGGAGGGTGACCTCGTCGTAAACGCCCGACCCGTCGGCGGCCTCGGCACGGATGGTGGCGTAACCGCCGCCCACGGCCGTAATATACCCGCGCCGGTTGACATCGACGATACTCTCGTCGGAACTCGTCCACAGGAGCGAGCGGTAATCCGCGCTTTCGGGTGCGACCGTAACATACCTGGCAAGGTCCGTGGAATAGTGCGAATCGCTCGATGAGGTGATATTCTGGCTGAAACCTGCCGTATTGAAGGTAACCGAAGTTACGGGCGCACCCTCGACGGTCACCTCGTAGTCGGCGGAAACCTCGGTGTTATAGGGCGCGTAGACCGTAAGGTAGGCGGTGCCGCGGCCCACGGCCGTAAGCACACCGCCAGCGTCGACGGTAAATACCTTGCTGTCGCTCGAGCGGTATGCCGCCCAGTAGTAGTCGATGTCGTCGGCATCGGCGGGACTGAACGTCGCGCTAACGCTCCGCGTATCGCCGGCGGCGCCGAGGCTTATCACCCCGCTCACGTTGAGCTGTACGGCCTCCACCCCGTTCCCGTCCACCGGGACGGGCTCATCTTTGCTGTCGGAACAGCCGAACAGAAGTGCCGAAGCCGCTATGGTATATATAAAATGAAATCTTTTCATATTTCAACTCTTTAAATTAATTGAATCCTACCAGTCTTTGCCGTAGAGCTCGCCAGAGAGTTTGACCTTTTGGCCGAACATTATTTCCGACCCTTCCGAAATATAATCGGTGGCATCCACGGCATTCAGGTCGTACATAAAGAAGAAACCGTAGCCTCCATCTACTATCCGCTGTGCATGGTTCCTGTACGTACTGACCGCAGTACTGTTCACCCAGATGGCCGTCGGGGAGTACCTTGCCCTGGGCATCCCGATATAGGAGTTGTCCCTCCAGCTTCCGTAATAGACCTGTTGGGAATAGTCGAATACGTCGGCCATTACATGACCGTCCACCGTGCTGGGCATATTGGTTCCGGCCCCGATCTCGTAGAGAGTCAGTACTTTATCGGGCATCAGCCGCCTCACTTCGATCGCCAGGCGGGCCATCTGCGTTCCGCTGCCCGGGTATTCCGGGTGTACGTAACCGGCATATTCGTCGTCGAAGTCGACTCCGTCGAGTCCGTAATGTTCGACGATATCGCATATTTGTCGGGCATAATCGCGGAGCGCATCGTCCTTGAGGCTGGCCAGGCCGGCAACGTCGTCACCACCCAGAAGGCCCATAAGTACCTTGATCCCCTTGCGCTGGAGCGGCCGCACATAAATTTCCGGATTGTCCACAACGTTGCGCACGTTGGGGTTCATCCACAGGTAGGCACGCCCGGTCTCGGGGTCGAGCCGCGGGTTGGCGGCGAAGATCACCGCATGGTCGAAGAACTGTTCGCCCGTATCTTCGAGGACGTATTGGCCCACGTTGAGGATATTGTTCCCGTTCACCTCCACGTAGCAGAGGGTCTTGATGCCGCCCGGCTTGTCGTTGGTGGGAATATCCCCGATAACGCGCACGAAGTAGTAGAGCGTCCGGCTCTCCTCCTCGAGGGTGATCTCCTGCGACGAGGTGGTGGCCCTAACCCCGAAGAGGTAGGTTCCGGTCTCCAGCGTTGGGTCGGGAGCGATCTCGATCTCCACGGTCATGGAGTTCTTATGGAGCTTCTGCACCGTAAGGGTAGAGGGGACGGTAACAAGGGTGGTCGGAAAGGCCTGATATTCGGTAAAGTTTTCCGTATTATAGAGCTCGACGAGCGAAGCGTCGGCCGTGAGCGATACCGTAACGTTCTCGTCCACCTCTTTGGTAAGGCCGAAATAGATGGGAATGAAAACGGGACTGTCGTTGCCCAGGTCGAATGCGGTCGAAGTGCGCGAAGTGGAGACGTTGCGCAGGAACCCGTAGGCCTCCTCCGTCCCCTGGTAGTGGTCGTCGCCATTGACCTCGAAGGTGATCGTATCTTCGCACGAGAGGGCAAGCGCCGCCGCAAGCAGAACGACGATCGAATACCGCGGGGTGAGTGCCTTATAAATATATTTTAACATATTTATCGTTTTAAGCTGTTAGTGAATCTATTTACGGAAGTGAAACGGATACCCACCTTACCGAGGCGTAGCCATTGGCAGCAGTGGCGTCGTTACCGTTGGCATAGTCCTTTATGGTACTTCCGCCGCCTTCGTCGAATTTCCAGTAGGAAACCAGACCCGGGGTTTCGGGATCGACTTCATACATATGCTCCTCGATCTCTTCCGCGGTACGGATGAGGTTCCATATCCTGAACTCGGAGACATTTCCGTCGAGGAACCGCTCGTCGTCGTAGGAGTAGCCGATCAGGAAAGGCCAGTCGCCGTTGGCCACATTGAAATTGACGGTTGACGGGCCGCTTACGGTTCCGGTGGACTGAATGCGACCGTCCGCATAAATTTCAATTTCCTTGGTGGAACCGTTGTAGGTCACCGCAAAATGGTGCCATTCGTTCTTTGAGAATACCTTGTTGGCATCGGCCGACGGAAAACTACCGCCCGATGTAGCCACCTGAAGCTGGGCAGGATCGTAGCCGGTGTCGCCCAATCGAAGCAGAAAATACTGCTCGATACCCATGAGCGTATTTAGTCCTTCTGCCGAATTGAGGAAGAACAGGCCCTCCATCGTAAGCTCGGTGAGTCCGTTTACTACCGAACCGCCCGAACCGCTGAATCCTTCGACTTCCAGTTTGACGCCGTCGATATAGGCCGCCGTGACGATGATGGCACCCTGCTTAACCACGATATAGATCGTCCGGGAGCCCTCCAGGAATTTAACCCCGCCGTCGTTGCTCTCGATGGTGATCGGCAGAACGCAGGTCATATCGGGTTCCACTTCGGTCAGGTTCTCGAAGGTCACCACCACCGGAGTGGAGCGCACGTCGCCGGCCAGGATCTCAACCTCTGTGGTCGAGAGCGAATAGACGTTCTCGGGCAGCGGAAGGGCATTGTCGATGTAGTTGGCCCTCCCGTAGGAGGCTACCAGCGACATATCAACTTTGAGTTTCGCCTTTACGTTCTGCGAGGCGGGAAGTGCAAGGGCCACCTCTATGGTGCGCGTCGCGGACTCGTCCGTGGCCCGGAAGGTGAGGTTGTCGGTATCGTTGCTGGATGCGTTGCTCAGGTAGATGACATTGTCGAAGGTCACATCCTCCAGATCGACCCGGTCGCACGCGAACGCAAATATAACCGCTAAGGTCAATAAGATTATTTTAATCGACTTCATGGCCGTATCAGTTTTTAGGTGAAGGATTCATAATGTTGATCGCTTCCCGTACATTCTTGTAGGCAAGATCCGAGAAGTAGTAGTCGTCGTTTATCCGATAGACACCCAGACCCCGTTTGCCGATATTGTCCGGCTCGAGGATCCAGTCGGCGATCACCACCATCGCGCTGTAATCGCTGGAAGTTCCCGTCTCGGGATCACGGATCCAGAAGATGCCGGTCTGCGTGTCGTCCGAGGCGGTCGATCGGGCATAGGTCGGGATGATGATATTCCCGGTGGGAACACCCTCGATCATGGAGAATTGCGCCAGCAGGGCGACCTCGTTGATCGTCTGGGCATCCTGGGTCTTGAGCACGATATAATCGTAGTCGCTTAGAATGGATTTGTCGGCCACGTTCTCGGGCAGCCCCTCGAAGAGGTATATCTTGTCGGGGTACTGCTCCATCAGCGAGGCATAGGCCCCGAATACGATATCCTGGTACTTTTGTACCTCTTCATACTCCTCCTTGGTCAAAAAATCGTCTTTTACGGAGCAGTAGCCGATCGAAATACCGTCGTAACCATACTTGGTGAAGTATTCCAACTGTGCACCGAACCTCTCGCGGAAGGTGGTCTCGAAGTCGGGAACCTCGTCGCCGTTCCTTTCGGCATTGAGGATCTCCAGGTCGATCTCGTTTTTGATAGCGTCGTAGTCGACGGTATAGATCACCTTCATACCTTTATCCCGGCGGACGGTGGCGATGTCTTCGATCTCGAAATCGGCCAGGTTGTCGGGGTACATCAGCGCTATTATATCCACGCTGTCGGGCACATCGGTGATGTGGTGGGCACGGCTCGAGGGTATTTTGACGCTGTTGTCGAACCAGCCGATGACGATCTTATGATCCGATTTGCGCCACTGGCGCAGGTTGCTCAGATATTGCTGGTACTGCTGCTCGTTTTGCTCCCTGGCGATAATTTCGTCCGTATCGAGGCTGTCGACATCCGTCCAGTCGGAGCAGGCGACGAAAAACATTACTGCCGCTACGGCCGCGAGCGATGAAAAAACCGCTTTCATATTTATGTACTTTTTCATAATTCCGGCTTAATTTACTCTTGGGTTTTTGTCCCACCATACGCGGGTTCCGCTGTTGTCCGGTCCCCCTAACAGTTTGATGGCCTCGATTACGTTCTCCCTGTTTTCGGTATATTCCGAGTTGGGGTAAGGCAGCCTTTTGATGAACGAGTTGTCGGCGATCACCCCTCCGCTCTTGTTGTTGACCACGAACATCAGCTGCGGGTAGCCCGTGCGCCTGTATTCGCTCCATGCCTCGTTGCCCAGCGGATAGATCGCGATCCATTTCTGGGTGATGATGCGCTCGAGGTTTCTTTCGAAGGTATCCGAAGACTCCCATTTGATGGTGATGTTCGAACGGGCACTCGCATTGTAGGCAGTATTGCCCTTGGGGTCGATGTAATCGGCCGGCCGGCTGGTAGCGTCGTTGATATAGTCGGTCGCAGATCCGGCCCCGTGCTGTTCGAAAGATATCTGGATACCGGTGTTGTAGAGGTCTTCGGCGGTACCGCCCATGCCGCTCCATCCCCTAAGGGCGCCTTCGGCGCGAAGGAACCACATCTCGGCCGCATTCATCCACATCACCCGGTCGCTGATGGCAACCAGCGGCGAAGAGTACATCTCGGCCGCATCTTTACTGGCCACGTCGATCCCGGAGCGCAGGCCCCAGTACCCGGGAGTGATCGTGGGGTCTTCGTTGCCGTTGTCGTCCACGAATTTGGAGAGGGTGAAATATTTATCCCTGCGCGGGTCGGAGTAGCCGTTCATATAGCTGGTGATGTCGGCCGCGGCGCGTTCGTCACCCCACTCGGTGATCTGCGTGTAGAAGGGATTTACATTCACGCTCAGCATGGCGTTATCCTGGTTGGTTGTCATAACTCCCACGGGATGGGTGACGGCTTCAACGGCCATACTTTCGGCAAGCGACGGGCTGGCATATACGAGCCTCATCGCCATGCGGAGCTTGAGCGAATTGGCGAATTTGATCCACCTTTCCACATCCCCGCTGTACACGTCGTCGAACAGGCGGTAGTTGTCCGAGGACATCGTGATATTTTCGGTGAGCGATTCGATGATCGCGTCCAGCTCGTCGAACATGGCGCGGTAGACGGTCTCCTGCGAGTCGTAGGGGGAAGTCAGCGTATTGCTCTCTTCGTCTTCTCCCAGCTCCACGTCCATCGTGGTGTAGGGGATCGGGCCGTAGGCGTCCGTTACCCTGTGCATGGAAGCCACGCGCAGAAGCCGTGCGAGCGAAAGCACCACCGGGTCGTCCGTCACCCCGAACAGGGCGTCGTAGTTGGCGTAGACATTTGTGATAACGTCGTTATATGGAGCCTTCAGCCAGTCGATCGGCGGATTGTAGGTGGCGAACCTTGCCGTCCATTCCGGGGTGCTGGCGTAGTAACCTCCGAAGGCGTTGCCCGAAAGTACTTCCTGGAACTGGTTGAGGTGTACCTGGGTGGGGATTACATAGTTCAGCAGCCCTCTGAAAGCGGAGCCTATGGCGTAGTTATCGCGCTGCTTCTCCTCGTCGGTCACACCGTACGGGTCTCTGTTCTTATCCTCGAAATTGCCGGTGCATGCCGCCACGGCGTACAGACCTACGAGCAGGACAAAGAATATGTGTTGTGCTTTGAACTTTATCATAACTGCCACTTTTAAAATTTGATTCTAACGTTCATTCCGACGGTGCGCAGGCTCGGCATGATGAAATAGTCGATACCCTGGTAATAGTTGCCCGTAGAGGCCACCGATTCGGGATCGAAAGGAGCTTTGTTATAGATCATCCACAGATTGCGTCCCACCACCGAGATGGTGATGTCGGCGAAGTTGGTGAGGCTTCTGGGGATGGTATAACCCAGGCTGAGCTCCTGAAGGCGCACATTGGTAGCGCTGTATGTGTAGTACTGCGGCATACCGCTCTGGGCGCCGATGGTGGTGTACCACGTCTGGGCGGAGATAAGGTCGCCGCCGTTGATGTAGACACCTCCCCGGTCGCGTGCGGCGGCCGTAGCTTCCGAAACCCCGTAATAGTCGAGGGCGGCCTGGGTGGCGGAGTAGACGATACCGCCCACCCGGGCGCTTATCATAAAGCCCAGGTTGAGGTTTTTCCACGATATGTCATTCCGCCACGAGAGATTGTAGGACGGGAATACCGAACCAAGTTTGATATCTTCCACACCTTCGTATTTGGTGGAGATTTCGCCGTTGGCATCTACATAGATGTTGCCGTTGATATCCCTCACGAAATCGGTGATCGAGTAGAGGTCGCCAAGGGTGCCGCCCGGTTTGAGGATGAATTCGGCACGGCCCAGACCGCTCATGCTAAGGCGGTTGAGATTGATCAGATCGCCCGTTTCGGGATGGATGTAATCCTTGACCAGTTCAAGTATCTTGTTGCGGTTCAAGCTGAATGTGGCATAGGATCCCAGGCGCCAGTCGTTCCAGCGGTTGGTGTAGCCCAGTCCCGCCTCGATACCCTTGTTAAGCACGCTCCCGGTCTGTACGTAAATCTTGTCGTAGCGCGACGATACGGAGAGCTGCGGGTCGAAGGTCTGGTTGTAGGTCTTGGCATAATAGAGCGAAAGGTCGAGGTCGAAATGGCCGAGGAATTTGGCGCTGAGGCCCACTTCCCACGAATCGGTCCTTTCGGCTTTCAGGTTGCCGATCGGGTAATGGGTTTTCTCCTCCCACTTCTGGCTGTCGTTGTCCCAGGAATAGGTAAGGGTGGTAAGGCCCCTGCTGGGCGGAAGACCTACCGAGGCGAACGATCCGCGCAGTTTCAGGTAGGAAATCTGACGGGGAAGGGTGAAAATCTCCGACAGGATGGCCGAAAGGCCCACCGACGGATAGAAGAATCCGCTCTGGGTCGATCCGGCAAGGTGCGAGGGCCAGTCGTTGCGGCCCGTCACGGTAAGGTAGTACATGCTCTTGTAGCCCACCTCCACGCTGGCGAAGACCGACTGGGTCTGTTCCGACCATCCGCTCTGGGTGCTGTTCTTGAGTGTGTTGTCGAGCTGGTAAACGTTGAATACGTTGGGTATACCGTCGTCCCTGATCGGCCCTCCGGAATAGAGGGCGTCGTAGTTGAGGTCGGAAATACTGGCACCCACGTTGGCGGTGAATGTGAAATCGCCGTAGGTCTTGTTCATGTTGACCAGCACGTCGGCATATACCTGCCTGTCCTTAGCCCTTGTAATATGGTAGGAGCCGTTGGCACCGGCAAGGGTCTGGTCGGTACTGGAAAAGAGTTTCTCCTCGAAGTCGTTGACCGATTCGTCCACCCTTACGCGCCCCGATACGTCGAGCCAGTCGAGTATTTCGTACTTCAGGGATGCATTGAACATATACCTGTGCTTCTTGTTGGTCTTCAGGTTGCGGTAGGCGATCCAGTAGGGGTTCTGGAGGCGGTAGTCCCCCAGGCCCTGCGGCCAGTACTGGGTGTTGATCTTGCGCGAGGCGTCGTAGCGCTCGAAGATCTTTATCATGCTCCAGTCGTCCCCGCGCGGGAACAGGTAGGCCGAAGAGACGGGGTTCGAGTAGAGACCCTGGTTGATCATGTTCTGGTCGTTCTGGATGATATACGACGCGCCCAGATCGAGTGTTACCTTGTCCTGGTAGAACTTCGAAGTGTTGCGGAAGGTGAAATTGTAGCGGTCGTACTGCGTATTGGGAACGATACCGTCCGAATTCACCGCAGCGGCCGAGAAATAGGTCTGGTTGCGTGCGTTGCCGGTCGAGACGGAGACATTATTCTGGTAGGTCACCCCGGTCTGGAAGAAATCGCTGCGCGGCGAATAACCCATATAGTTGTCTTTGTTGAGCAGGTGGCCCCAGCTGCGAATGGTCGAGCCGCCCAAAACCGTAAGGTCGCCCGTGCCGTAGCGCGTCTGGAATTCCGGAAGTACGAAGGGATTGGAAAGGTCGATATTGCTCGAAACCGACACCACTGTCCGGTCGTCGCTCCCGCGCTTGGTGTTTACCACGATCACCCCGTTGGCCGCATTGTTCCCGTAGAGGGCCGATGCCGCGGCGCCGGTGAGCACCGTCAGGCTCTCGATATCCTCGGGGTTGATGTCGGCGATCGCCTCGGTCGATCCGGAAGAACCGAAGACCGTGCTGCCTTCGCCCCCGAAATTGAACATCGGGATACCGTCGATCACATATAGGGCGTTGTTGGACTTGTCGATCCCCTTGGTACCGCGCATCACGACCTTCGCCGCGCTGCCGACACCGCCCGACCCGGCATTTATCGTCACACCGGCCACCTTACCCGAAAGGGCGTTGACAAGGTTGGCATCCTTCACGCGGGTGAGTTCGTCGGCCGACACCTGCTGCACATTGTAACTCAGGGCTTTTTCCGACCTCTTGATACCCAGTGCCGTAACCACCACGTCGTCGATGGCAAGGGCGGCCGTGCGAAGGATCACGTCGATCTGGGTTCGTGTTCCCACATCGACCTCCTCGGTTTCGAGGCCCATGAAGGAATAGACCAGGGTGTTGCTCCCGGCGGGAAGGGTTATGGAATACCTGCCCTCGGGATCGGTAGTAACCCCGATGGCCTGTCCTTTGACCGTGATGGTGGCGCCGATAACGGCATTGCCGTCGCTGTCGGTGACGTTCCCGGTGACCGTTCTGGCCCGGGCCACTTCACGCGGCTGGAGCGATAGGGCGATGGAGTTGTTGGCCACGCTGTAAGAGATGTCCGTACCCCGGAAGAGCTCGTCCAGCAAATCCCTGAGGTTCTTGCCGTCGGCATCCACCGAGACCAGCTTGCCGACATCTATGCTCGTATCGTAGACGAAATAGTAATTGGTCTGCTGCTCGATGGCATCCAGTACGGTCTCGAGTCTGGTGTCGGTTACAGAGAGTGTAACCGGCACGTTCTGTCCGAATGTTTGGGTGGAAAAAGCGATTAAGAATAAAAAGCTCAGGAAGTAACGGTACTTTTCGAGTATGGCAAAGCATCCGGTTTGAAGAAAACCATTTTTATTCATACTTTTGTTCGTTAATAGACTTAGAAGGTTAGTTACTTGAATTTTAAGTCTGGTAGCAAACTCCTGTAAGCGCTGCAACGCTTACAGGTTTTTTTATTTGCCCCGGACTGCAGAGAATAAATTCGCTACATCATAGGCGGGTTCGTTTTTAGGTTAGTAAGACAAATAGTTTCAATAAATATATACGGTTTTAAAGTCCTCGTCTTTTTTGTAGTCGAAGGCCGCGTTTTGCTGAAGAATCCAGAAACCGTGGTCGAGACCGCTCTTTACGGGTATTTTCCCCGTAAAGGTATTGGTGGGCATACGTCCCTCAACGACGATCGTAACGTCGTAGTATTTCTCGAACAGGCGAAGGATCTCCTCGAAGGAGGCATCCTTGAAAGCTATGAGCCCCTGACGCCAAAGGGAACCTTCGTGGGAGGGTATGTCGCTTTTCATCAGCCTTCCCGAGCCGGTGAACTCCGCCTGCTGGTCGGCCTCGAGCACGACCCGGTCGCCCGCTACCATTTTATTGCAGACCATCACCCGGCCGTCGACCAGCGAAGTGCGGAACAGGTCGGAATCGTCGTAAGCCTCGACATTGAAGCGTGTGCCCAGAACCTCGACGTCGCACATCCGGGTCTCGACGACAAACGGGTGCGAGGGGTCGTGGGTGACCTCGAAAAATGCCTCGCCGGAAATTCTTACCCGCCTCTCTTTCTTATCGAAATAAGAAGGGTATTCCAGCCGCGAGGAGCCGTTAAGGGTGACCGTCGTACCGTCGGGCAGCACCACCTCCGTGCGCTGCGACGCCGGAACGTTCACCACGGCATAGTTCCGCTCGGGAATCCTTCGGTCGTAGGCAATATATAACGATGCTATGAACACCACTGCGGCGACGGAGGCCGCCATCCACATTCGGGCCACCGGACTCTTTGCCCCGCGGCTTTGCCCGGAAAGGTGCCGAGAAATATCCGGCCCTGCGATCACCAGCGTATCGAACAGTTGCCGCTGCTCGATAAATGAACGGAGGTTGGCCGGGTCGGCCTCGACCCATTCCAATACCTGTCGACGCTGGCCGCCTGTGGCAGTGCCCCGGAAAAAATCGTAAAGTATCTGCCTGTCCATAACAAACGAATAACAGGCGGCCGGGTGGAATTACTGAGATCGGGGTAATTTTTTTGATTTTTAAAAGCCGTGCTTCAGCGCAAAAGCCACAGGAACAGCGATAAAAGGTGGGGATAATAATCCTTTAGTGAATCCCGCAGCATCTTCTCTCCTTTTCGCAGTTCGTATTCCACGCTTTTGGTACTGATGCCCAGAGCCTCGCTGATCTCCTTGTAGGACTGCTCGTCGATGCGGAACCGGATAAAGACGTTGCGGGTGGTTTCGGGAAGGGAATCGATCGCGCGCATTATTATCTCCCGGCGCTCCTGGGAAAGGAGGGCTTCGGGGTTGCAGGCCTCCAGTGTACGGATACTCAGATCGAGCATCTTGCGGCTCTCCGAGGCCATATCGTTCTCTACCTGGCGGTGGTACTGCAGGGAGGAGAGGTGGTTAAGGCATCTATTCTTGACCGAAGTAAGGATATATGCGGCGTGGTTCGCGTCTTCGGGCAGCTTTTCCCTTTTATCCCAGAACCGCATGAAGCTCTCCATAACCAGGTCTTCGGCAACCATCCTGTCATGTACGTAATATTCGGCAAAACGCACGAAGCGGCTGTTATATTTAACGAACAGATCGTTGAATACGCCCTGTACATACACATTCTCGGACATAGGTCGGGTGCAGGTAGTTATTAAGTGATATGTGCAAATATAGCGTTTCTTTCTTTTCCGGTTCGCTTTTTCCGTTTTTAGCGATCCGAGATTACAGAATTTTCACTTTTTGTAAAAAATTTTTATTATCCCCGTATTTTCACTACGATCCCTTCTCTTCGGCCATTTCTCAGCGACATAGCAGTAAAAAAGGCCTCGGCTAAAAGCCGGGGCCTGAATAGGTATAATATTCGAAATATCTCGGACCGGGAATATTTATTCGGTCAATAGTTTTACGTGGGACATATCCCTGACGATGATACCGTCCTCAAAAAACAATATAAGCAAATACCCAATCTTACTCGCAAACCGCGCATCTGTAACCCAATACATGCCATTTCTTGAATCGGCATAAAGGGTAATCGGCCTCATTTGTTAATGATTGCAGGAAATCATCTATCCGCTGGGTTCTTCTATGGGCGGCTTCACGCGACATTTTGAGTTGCTCGACAAGGTAAATCCTCAAATCGGCAACTTTGTCCATAACCCTGTCGGCGATAACAACCTCACGCATCTTTGTCGAAATGTTCGTCGATCTGCCGATGTAATTCGCCGATAAAAGCACTTACCGAAATCGCATTACACTCTTCGGCCGCTTCCCGGAACCCCTTTTTTTCTCATCGATAACCGTAGCAAAAGGCAAAGTCCGGATATATTCGAGTAACTGCTTTGCCTGCTGGCTATTGTCTTCTATGATGATCGTAGTCATAACACTCGGTATTACTATTTACAAAGATAACTAAAATAAAGATACAAAAGGTATTCCGAAAGCTAATCTATTGAATTTTGGCTACATACCATAGAATCCACTATTGGAAATATTTTAGCAGGCCGGCCGGCTGTGACTGCCTTTTGCCGGCAGTAAATCCGGCTCCGCCGGGTATCAAAACGCTGACGTTGTAGATGGGGGATTACAGATCTCCTCCGCCTGCCGGCCGATCGGGAACCATACTTCAGCGATACAGGTTTCGTCGATGTACCGATATGTTTGGTCGATAAAATCCGGATAGGGGTTTTGCGGGTAGTAGTTTTGGAAATGAAATTAAAACCCGTAAAATCAAAATAATGAAAAACATTGCTGTAATTATTCTTTCCGCTATATGCCTATATTCAGCGGCCAATGGCTCCGATCATATCCGATTAAATAAATTTAACGACCAACCGGGCAGAGCCGTTCAGACAATCCGGGGACATGTAACGGATGCCGCCTCGGGCCATCCGCTACCGTACGTTACCGTTACCCTCGAGGAAATAGCCCAAAAGGGAACGGTTGCCGACCCGGACGGTAATTTCGTTTTAAGGGATGTTCCGGTCGGCAGACATACGCTGGTTGTGAGCTATGTAGGGTATGAACCGGCCGTAATAAGAGAAGTGCTGGTTACATCTGCCAAAGAAGTAGTTA
>JAJBVJ010000278.1 GCA_020859875.1 Rikenellaceae bacterium | reverse complement strand
TTTCCGTTTCGGTAGCCGCAGCGCCGGACAGGATATTCTCCCCGACGGTTTCCCCGACGGGTGGCAAGTTATCGGTCGGAGCGGGTGTTTGGTCGGTGGTAGCGATCTGTTCCTGTGGAACAGCCGGGGTGATTTTCTCGGTAGCCATCTTCGGTAAGTTTTACAATCCCCTGCACATTATACAGGTAATTTACAAATGTATTGCATTTTTTGCAATTTGCCTAAAAGAAAAAACGTAATTTTATCCCGTTTCCCTAGCCGCTTTTTTAACGGAAAAATAAAAACCGGGAATTAACATTTTTTTAAGATAAATCTCATTATTTTATAACACCTTTGTATCGTCACCATTTAAAATCTGATTTTTTAATGAGTTACCGTATTCTTTTGGTCGACGACGAACCGGACATCCTGGAATTCGTCGGATACAATCTCAACAAGGAGGGCTACCAGGTGCATACCGCATCCAACGGCCGGGAGGCTGTCGAGAAAGCTCTCGAAATAAAGCCCCACCTGATACTGCTCGACGTGATGATGCCCGAGATGGACGGTATGGAGACTTGCGAGCGCATCCGCTCCCATCCGGAGCTTTCCTCAACCCTTATAGCCTTTCTCACCGCCCGCAGTGAGGACTATTCCCAGCTTGCCGGATTCGAAGCCGGGGCGGACGATTATATCACCAAACCCATAAAGGTCAAAATCCTTGTCAGCCGCATCAAGGCGATGCTCAAACGCATGGAAACGAGCGCCGCCCCGGCGGTTTCCCGGGAAGGAAAATCGATCCGCATTGACCGCGAAAGGTATATAGTAATAAAGGACGGCCAGGAAATAACCATGCCGCGCAAAGAGTTCAATCTTCTGACCCTACTATATTCCAAACCTCAGAAGGTTTTTTCGCGCGACGAAATCTTTACCACCGTCTGGGGCAACGACGTGATAGTGGGCGACCGCACCATAGACGTCCACATCCGTAAATTGCGTGAAAAGATCGGTGAAGACCATATCGTCACAGTAAAGGGCGTGGGCTATAAATACGAAGAATAAAACCGCAAACCGATTATTATTCCCGAACCGGAATAACGGAAGAGGTATATTATTAATTTTGCATCCGGCCGGAAGCCCCGGGCCGGATTCTTAATCTCAAAGCAAAGGCCGCATTGCCGATTCACTTCAAGGAAATAATGCTCGTAGGGGCAGGCGGATTCGCCGGCAGCGTCTGCCGCTACCTTGTATCGATATGGATCACGGCGCCGGGATCGGCAGCGATGTTCCCGATGGCCACCTTTGCCGTAAATGCGGCAGGCTCGCTTCTGATAGGGATATTTATCTCGGCACTGGGCAGTAATGATCTCCGTCTGCTCCTTGCAACGGGCTTTTGCGGAGGTTTCACGACCTTCTCCGCATTCTCAGCCGAGGCTCTCTCCCTGTGGAGGGAGGGTCAAATATGTGCCGGAGCAGGTTATGCCCTGGCGAGCGTGGCAGTATGCGTAGCCATGGTTATGGCGGGAATAGTTATAGGAACCAAAATAAAAGGAATATAGTAATATAAAATACAGCGCAATGGAATTTATCGAAACCGTCAAGGGCAAGGCCCGCGAAGAACAGATGCGGATCGTGCTCCCCGAAGGTACGGAAGAGCGGACACTCAAGGCGGCGGACCGTCTCATAAGCGAAGGCATCGCACGTGTCATCCTGCTCGGGAACCCTGAGGAAATTCACCACCTGGCATCCGAATATTACCTCGAAAATATAGGCGCTGCCGAGATCGTCGACCCGCTCGATAACCCCAAAGCAGGGGAGTATGCGGCGCTGATGGTCCGCCTGCGCTCCCACAAAGGGGTAACCGAACCCATCGCCCTCGAACTGCTCAAAGACCCGCTCTACCTGGGTGCGGTCATGGTCAAGGCCGGCGACGCGGACGGCGAGGTCGCAGGGGCCGACAACGCCACCGGCGACGTGCTGCGGCCGGCCCTGCAGTATGTAAAGACCGCTCCGGGAGTGAACGTAATCTCGGGCTCTTTTATAATGAATATTCCCGACACAATGTTCGGCGACCACGGCATGATGATCTTCGCCGACTGTGCCGTCCACCCCAACCCCAGCGCCACCGAGCTCGCCGAGATAGCCGTTTCCACCGGCCGCACCGCAAGGGCCATCGTAGGGATGGAGCCCCGGATAGCCATGCTGAGCTTCTCTACAAAAGGTTCGGCAAAACATGAGATGGTAGACAAGGTGGTCGAGGCCACCAGACTCGCCCGGGAGATCGATCCCACACTGGAAATAGACGGAGAACTCCAGGCCGATGCTGCCATAGTCCCGGGTATAGGCGCTAAAAAAGCACCGGGCAGCAACATCGCGGGCAAGGCCAACGTGCTGGTTTTCCCTTCGCTCGACGTGGGCAATATCGCCTACAAGCTCGTTCAGAGGATGGCAAAGGCGACGGCCGTCGGCCCCATACTCCAGGGTATGGCAGCGCCCGTGAACGACCTCTCCCGCGGATGCTCGGTAGAGGACATCGTCTCCCTTGCCGCAATTACGGCTTGCCAGGCCCAGGCCGCGAAGAGAGAGAGGAAATTATAGCCGAATATAACCCGCTTTTAAAAAACGATTATGATTATATTAGTTCTCAACTGCGGCAGTTCGTCCGTTAAATACCAGGTTATCGACATGACCTCCGAGGGGCACCGCCTGCTGGCCAAAGGCCTTGTGGAACGTATCGGCCTTTCGGACAGCGTTCTTACACACAAAGCCACCGACAAGCCCGTCTACGAAATGGTGCGCAGCATCCCCGACCATACGGCCGGCATCAATCTGCTTCTGGGCTGTCTAACCGACGAGAAATACGGGGTGATCGACAACCTGGCCCAGCTGAACGCCGTGGGCCACCGAGTGGCGCACGGCGGGGAGTATTTCAGCGACAGCGCCGTGGTGAACAACACGGTGGTAAAACAGATCGAAAGCTGTTTCGAACTGGCCCCGCTTCACAATCCTGCGAACCTCAAAGGGATCTTTTCGATCGAGAATATCCTCCCTGGCATTCCACAGGTGGCAACGTTCGATACATCGTTCCACCAGACGATCCCCGCAAAGAACTATATGTATGCCCTGCCATACCGCTACTACGAAGAGGAGCGCGTCCGCAAATACGGCTTCCACGGCACCAGCCACAAATTCGTAGCCGAAAAAGCGTGCCGGATGACCGGGTGCGATTACTCCGCCTCGCGGATCATTACCTGCCATATCGGCAATGGCGCCTCGATAACGGCAATCGTAGCTGGCAAATCCTACGACACCTCGATGGGCTTCACCCCGGCGGACGGCCTTATTATGGGCACCCGGTGCGGGGAGATCGACCCCGGGGCGCTGATCTATATCGCCGAAAAAGAGGGGCTGAGCTACTCGAAACTTAGCGACCTGATAAACAAACAGTCGGGAGTGGCGGGATTTACCGGCATTTCTTCCGACATGCGCGACATTGTAAAAGCCGCCGACAACGGCGACCAGCGGGCCGCCCTCCTTCTTGACATGTACGACGAGAGGATGAAAAAATTTATAGGCGCCTATGCCGCCATAATGGGTGGCACCGACCTTATCGTCTTTACGGGCGGGGTGGCTGAGAACGGCCCCGACCGCCGGCTCAGAGTATGCTCCGGGCTGGAGTTTATGGGCGTGGAATTCGACCAGGCGGCGAACGAAGGGGTACGCGGAGAGGATAAAATAATTTCAAGGCCCGACTCCAAGGTAAAGGTCGTTGTAGCCACCACGGACGAGGAACTGGTCATTGCCTCCGATACCTTCCGGCTACTGAAAAAACGGTCGGAGTAGTTCCGGCATCACAAAGGAGGGCTCCGGCCCTCCTTTGTGGTATTACATGACCGTCTCTTTTGTCATAATAGCCATCTCCGTAAAATTATCGGGAAGTCCAAGTTTGCCGGCGAACCACGGTGCTGCCCACCCCGGGAATTCACGCTCCAACAGACTTAAGAATTCCCGGGTGTTCCCAATTTTGTTATCGAGTATAGAGCGAAGCATTCTCACGAATTCATCATGGCCCACCAATCCCTCGAACTCCCGGAGCATAAGGGCACCGTATTCGTAGAGCGCCGCATAAGCCTCCGGGGTGTTCCGGTCTACCCCGTATATAGGCGGAGCGTTGCGGGTGGTATGTTCGAAGAGTTCCACCCACGTATCGAACTGTAAATTCCCGTAGCCGTACGCCGGCTCGCTTCCCGTTTTATCTTTCAGGTAACGGAAGCTGAGATACTCCGCGAACGCTTCGTTCAGCCAGTCCTCCCAAGTATCCTCGGGAGCCCGGTTAAACCAGAAATGGGCCATCTCGTGTGCAATTCCACGTGACGTCACATTATCTAAAATATCCCCTGTCATCAATACGATGAAATTATTGCGGGCATATCCGCTTCCCCGTCCGCCGGGCGGGATGGCAAATTTTACGGCCCCTTCCCCTGCCCTTTTCAGTAAAGCTTTATAATAATCGTATACCGAGGAGGTTTCGGCAAGCATACCCTCGATCGTTTCCGGTGAAATATCCACGGATAATATTTCCAAGCAGATCCCCTCTTTCTCGACCCTGTTTTTCCGGAGCACCCGGGATGCCACCAGTACTATGTCGCTCGAGGGTGATTCCTGCCGGAGTACCATACGACCATCCTCTTCCGCCAGGGCTCCTGAACCGTCGATAATCATCCCGCCGTCGATAGAGAGAGATACCTGCGAAGTGAAACCGCGGCTTCCAATATGGAGAGGATACCATGCGGTATAAAAACCGATATTAAGCCAGATATCCTCGAAACATTTGCCGAATCCCGGCCGTAGCCCCGCCATGTCACACGTATAATCGATATATATTTTATCCTGCTGCGGCTCTCCTCCCTCCCGGTAGATCACGAACTCCCCTCCGTTAGAAATGTATATGGAAGGGGTGAAATCCCTGTTGTGACGGTAGTTCAGCGGCCGCCCGTCAAAGGTTGCGATCGAGCGTATGTCCGTTTCCTTCCACAGGATCATCTGGACCGAATCCCTCCCCTGCCAGTCGATCTCGAAAAATCCTGTGACTGCCAACGTTTTAGGGACCATCTTTATATCCACCTCCAGATTATAGTCCCTCACCAGCTGCGCGTAAAGGTATACGGGCAGGCAAAAAAAGACTGAGAATATAATTACCTTTTTCATGATCCAATACTTAAGAACCGATCTTTACAAAGATATACAATTCCCCCCAATCTCCATTCGGCAAACCATTTATGGATTACAAATTCAGGTAGACATTAAGCGGCCGGCACGCAAGCATGGTAAACAGGGGGCTGCGAGTTTTCCCCCTGTTTAATTGGCGATTCCGGTGCTGCTTGGGCCGGTTTATGTTTTTTTCATGAACGCGAACCTTATTTTTTCTTAAGGATTTCTTTAAGAAACTCCCCCGTATAGCTCTTTTTATTTCGGGCTACCTGCTCGTGGGTGCCCGCCGCCACAATACGGCCCCCGGCCGCCCCTCCGTCGGGGCCTATGTCAATGATGTGGTCGGCGACCTTTATCACGTCGAGGTTGTGCTCGATAACGATCACTGTATTGCCCCGATCCACCAATTTCTGAAGTACGTCCAGGAGCTGGCGCACATCTTCAAAATGGAGTCCCGTGGTCGGTTCGTCGAGGATATAGAGGGTATTGCCCGTGTCGGTTCGGGCCAGTTCGCTGGAGAGTTTTATGCGCTGACTTTCGCCCCCCGAGAGGGTCGTGCAGGGCTGTCCGAGCCTTAAATATCCCAAACCGACCTCCTGTATGGCCCGCAGCTTCTGGTGTATTCGGGGGATGTTCTCGAAGAATTCCACCGCACGGTTGACGGTCATGTCGAGCACGTCGTTGATGCTCTTGCCCTTATACTTCACCTCCAGCGTTTCGCGGTTGTAGCGGTTACCGCCGCAGACTTTACAGCGGACGTAAACGTCCGGCAGGAAATTCATCTCTATGGTCTGCACCCCTGCCCCCCTGCACTCTTCGCACCGTCCGCCCTTGACGTTGAAGGAGAACCTCCCCGCTTTGTATCCCCTGATCTGGGCATCGGGCGTCTGTTCGTAGAGCTTGCGAATATCGGCGAAGACATTGGAATAGGTTGCAGGATTGCTCCGCGGGCTCCGCCCGATGGGGGACTGGTCGACCACCACGAGCTTGTCCACATCCTCCATTCCATCTATTTCCATATAGGGGAGCGGCCGGTCGAAAGAGCGGTAGAGCCGGCGGCTGAGGGCCGGCCGGAGTGTGTCGTTCACAAGGGTCGACTTCCCGCTCCCGCTGACACCCGTGACGCAGATGAATTTTCCGAGCGGGAATTCGGCGGTTACATTTTTGAGGTTGTTTCCGCTCGCGCCCTTCACCGTGAGCGATTTTCCGCTTCCGCGGCGCCTTTTTTTCGGAACCTCGATCCTTCTGCGGCCGTTAAGATAATCGGCCGTAACCGTGTCGGCACTCATTATCTCTTCCGGACTTCCCTGGGCCACGATATAGCCGCCTTTCATTCCCGCCCGGGGGCCCACGTCGATAATATGTTCCGCGCTTCGGATCATATCCTCGTCGTGTTCCACGACGATCACCGAGTTGCCGGCATCGCGCAACTGTTTGAGCGAGTCGATCAGTTTTCGATTGTCCCTCTGGTGGAGACCTATGCTGGGTTCGTCGAGGATATAAAGCACGTTTACCAGCTTCGAGCCTATCTGGGTGGCGAGCCTTATGCGCTGGCTCTCCCCGCCCGAAAGGGTGCGGCTGGCACGGGAGAGCGAGAGGTAACCGAGCCCCACATCCACCAGAAACCCGAGCCTCTCGCGTATCTCCTTCAGTATCTCCCGGGCGATTCGCGCATCGCGTTCGGGCATACGGGTTTCGAGCCCCTCGCTCCACGCATGGAACTGCTCGATGTCCATGGCGGAAATTTCCGCAATATTCTTCCCGTCGATACGGAATTGGAGCGACTCGCTTTTAAGCCTTGTTCCGCCGCAAAGTTCGCAGTCGCGGCGCATCATAAATTGCTCGCGCCACTTCGAACCCTTCGTAGAATCCTCGTCCTGCTTCTCGATATACTCGGCTATCCCCTCCCATACCACCATCCGGGTGCCTTCGGCATAATTGAATCCGCGGGTGTCTACCTTCATGGCATCGGGGTCGCCATAGAGAACCGCCCGCAGGCCCTGCTCGGGAATTTCCCTTACGGGGGTGTCGATCGTAAAACCGTAGCGCCTGCCCAGAGCCTCTATCTGGGCGAAGAGGATATTATTGCGGTATTTCCCGAGGGGTTCCACGGCGCCGTCCCTGATCGACTTGCGGTCGTTGGGGATGATCTTCTTCACGTCGAACACCGCCTCGTCGCCCAGCCCGTTACACCTGGGGCAGGCCCCCTGAGGCGAGTTGAAGGAAAAGGTGTAAGGAGCCGGATCATTAAAGGAAATTCCCGTTGTCGGGCACATCAGATGGCGCGAATAGTAGCGTGCCTGCTCTGTCTGGTAGTCGTACAGCATCATCGTTCCCTTCCCCTGCCGCATGGCTTCCTTAAGGCTTTTTGCGAGCCTTTCGCGGGACTCCTCGTTCACAGTGAGCCGGTCGATGACCAGTTCGATATTATGTATCTTGTACCGGTCGAGCCTCATCCCGGCCTTCATTTCCTTCACCTGGCCGTCGATGCGGGCATGGAGGTAACCCTTTTTGAGGAACGATTCGAAAAGCTCGCGGTAGTGCCCCTTGCGACCCTGTACGACAGGGGCCAGCAGTGCCACCTTATGGCCGGTGAAATCTTCGAGTATAAGCTCTACGATCCGGTCGTCGGTGTAGTGAACCATCTCCTCGCCCGTCTGCGGGGAGTAGGCCCGTGAGGCGCGGGCGAAGAGCAGGCGCAGGAAGTCGTTTATCTCGGTTACCGTCCCGACCGTGGAACGGGGGTTTTTGTTTGTGGTCTTCTGCTCGATGGCCACCACGGGGCTCAGCCCGGTTATCTTGTCCACATCCGGGCGCTCCATCGTACCCACGAACTGGCGGGCATACGTCGACAGGGTCTCCATATAACGCCGCTGTCCTTCGGCATAGATGGTATCGAAGGCGAGCGACGACTTGCCCGAACCGGAAAGACCGGTCACCACGACCAGTTTACGCCGCGGGATTTCGAGGTCTATATTCTTGAGGTTGTGGACGCGCGCGCCCAATATCTTTATAGTATCTTCTTTCATTCGTGACACAGGTTAGGGACTCTGATACCCTGATCCTTTTACCGGTTCTTCTCCCGACCCGCGGCCGGTGGGCCGTTACCGGTGGCCGGAAATCATTCCGCTCCCACGGCCCGGGGCAGGGGGGCCCGGTAACTTTTCGGGTAAAATATCGAACGGGTCAGCGGTTACGGGCACACCTCACGGTTCGTTACGGCGGAAACCTTCGCCCGGTATCTTAACTTTAAACGTCCGCCCGGAAGCGTTATTGTACTGATAGTCGCGTATCCAGTGGTTCAACTGCCGAAGCATCTTGTATGTGGTGCCGTTGCGGTGGGCGACCTCCGACCACTCTATCTCTTTGTCCGAGACCTCTACCGTCGTATAATCGTTCAGCGGCTTATAGTAGTCCGACAGGGAAATGATGTAACCGTAGGAATAGGGTTCCCGGGAGAGCAGTTTCAACGAAAGGATGCGGTAGACATACCTCATCGTCTCCTCGGGAAGGAATACGTCGTAGTAGTCATCCTCGCCTTGGATTTCGAGCCTGCGGCTCACCCCGGCATTACCCAGGTTATATGCTGCGGCTGCCAGCGTCCAGGAGCCGAATCGCTTATAAGAATCGAGAAGGTATTTGCATGCGGCTTCGGTGGATTTTTCGATGTCGAACCTCTCGTCCACCCCCTTCTCGACCAGAAGTCCGTATTCCTTTCCGGTAGCTGACATAATCTGCCACAACCCCGCCGCTCCCGCCGGGGAAGTTATATTGGGATTCAGGCCGCTTTCGGCCATACAGAGATATTTGAAGTCGTCGGGCACACCGTATCTGGCCAGTATCGGTTCTATCACCGGGAAATAGCGGGTGGTGTTCAAAAGGGTGAGTGTGGTGCGCGAATGCATGTAAAGTGTCACGAGCATCTCCCTCTGTAGCCCCTCGAAGACATCGAAATTCTCAAGCGGCACCCTCTCCCCGGCAAATTCGAGCTCCGACGGCACGTTCGGCACCGTAAGTTTCGAGAACATTCCCTGTCCGTAACCGGCGGCGGCGGTCATAAGCGCCAGAAAAAAGGCTGCAAATCTCATATCCTATAAAAAAATAAAACGTATAAAGTTAGCACACTTTATCCCAAAATCGTTCCGTTTCATCTAAATTGAGTAGCTTTGCCGGGAATTTGCATACCACGAATCTATTTTACCATATGATACTCAACGGCGCATACCATACCCTTACCGTCGCCCGGATTACCGACCACGGCCTTTACCTTACGGACGGTGAGCAGGAGGTGCTGCTTCCCAACCGCTACGTGTCGCTCAGCGACAAGGTCGGTGACAGCATGGATGTATTCGTTTACAACGACTCTGAAGACCGCCCGGTAGCTACCACCGAACGGCCGTCGGCCGTCGTCGGGCAGGCGGCATACCTTCGGGTCGTCGACAAAACCGGGCACGGGGCATTCCTCGACTGGGGCCTTACGGCAAAAGACCTCTTTTTGCCCAACCGCAACATGGTAGGCAGCGTGGAGCCCGGCAGCAGCCAGGTCGTGTACATCTACCGTGACAAACTCTCGGGAAGGGCCGTAGCTACCATGTTGCTGCGCGAATATATCATCAACGATGAAGTTATCTGTAAAAAAGGTGACAGGGTGGAAATACTCGTAGCCCAGCGCACGGAGAAGGGTTACCGGGTGGTGATAGACAATAGAAACTGGGGGATGCTCTACGACAACCAGCTTTTCTCGCCGCTCTCGATCGGCGACCGCACCGAGGCTTTCGTGCGAAAGATAACCCCGGATAACCGTATCGATCTCAGCCTGCAGCAGGAAGGTTACGACCAGGTGCGCAGTTCCGCCATGAAACTGGGCCGGATCGTCAAGCAGGCCGGAGGGTTTCTTGCGGTGAACGACGACAGCCATCCGGCGGTCGTCGCCGAAAAGACGGGAATGAGTAAAAAGGTTTTCAAGCGGGCCGCCGGCTACCTGCTAAAGCGGGGAGCCGTCACGATGGACGAAAAGGGAATAAGGCTCACCGAAGAGTAGAAATGAGAAGGGTACAAAGCGCGGAAAGGGTGTCGCAGAGCGACTTGTCGGACAATTTCGTTTATCAGCGGTCGCTGCTGGCGTACCACCGGGCGGCGGAAATGATCGGCGGAACGGTGCTCGAAATAGGTTCCGGCAGCGGATACGGGGTCTCGCTGATCTCACCCAAGTGTGAAAAGTTCCTGACCATAGACAAAAATATACCACCCGCCGACCTTTCCGTCTACCCCGACGTCGAATTCCGTCAAACAAAGGTACCGCCGCTAAAAGGGCTGGATTCCAATTATTTCGATTTTGTCATCTCTTTCCAGGTTATCGAGCACGTCAAAAACGACTTTCTTTTCCTTTCGGAAATTCACCGGGTGCTCAAACCGGGCGGGAAACTGCTTATCAGCACCCCGAACCGGAAAATGTCGCTTACGAGAAATCCCTGGCACGTAAGGGAGTACTCGGTCGAGGAGTTCCGGAACCTGTTGTCCTGCGAATTTTCCCGAGTGGAATCCTTCGGAGTATTCGGCCGACAGAACGTTATGGAATATTACCACAGGAACCGGGATGCCGTACGGAGGATCACGCGCCTGGACCCGCTCGATCTGCAGCACCGCCTTCCGCGGTGGATGCTCCGGATCCCCTACGATATTCTGAACAGAATCAACCGCAGGCGCCTGCTGGCGGAAAACCGTGAACTCACCTCCCGTATTACCATGAAGGACTACTTTATAGCACCGGTGTCGGACGACTCTTTCGACCTGTTCTATATTGCTGAGAAATAACTATCCCTATTCGCCCGGCAGGGTCTGCGACCCCACCCCGTAGATCTCTTTTTTATGGACTATACCTTTAGGTTCGACATGCACTACGATGTCGTAGACATTGTCCACACTCTCGCGGATGCTTTGTTCGACCTGTTCGGCAATTTCGTGGGCCTCGTTAAGGCTCATATCCCCGTCCGCCTCTATGTCGAGCGAGATCATATAGAGGTTCCCGATCTGGCGGGAGCGGACGCGGTGCGGGTTGGACGCCCCTTCGACCTTACCGACCGATTCGAAAATCTTGTCGTAAACCTTAATGTCCTTCACCCCGTCCATCAGCTCGGTATTGGAATCTATGAATATCTGCACCGAAGTGCGGATAATAAAGAGGCTGATCAGCAGGCTGGTTACCGCGTCGAGTATGGGCAGGCGGAGGATAAAAGTAAAGAAGAGCCCGACCAGAACACCGGCCGAGATCAGAACATCGCTGCGCATATTTTTGGCGTTTGCGATCAGTAGGCTGCTCTCGGCCCTGCGGCCCTGCTTCTGCTGGTAAAAAGCCAGAAGCAGTTTGCCGGCGATCGAGAAGGCGGTCACCCAGATAGCGACCGGAGTCGGCATCACGGGTGGCTCGCCCGAAAAAATCCGTCCCAAAGATGCGAAAAGCATCTGGATCCCGGCATAGAATATCACCAGCGAAAGCACCATAGTTGCGACCCCTTCCGCTTTTTGGTAGCTGTAAACATATTTGGGACTGGGTTTGCGGCGGATAATCCCGGCGGTAAAAAGCATGACGATGGAGATCAGGACATCGGTCGCCGAATCGATACCGTCCGAAAGAACCGCGAGGCTTCCCGAGAGGAAGCCGGCAGCGATTTTGGCCGTGGAAAGGATGAAGTTGCCCACGGTACTTACCCATGAGGCCTTCATCAGTATATTGTTGCGCGAATCCGATCTGTTCTCCATATCTTCCCGATAACAAACCCCAAATTTACAAAAAGAAACAGGCCGTACAAAGTACGGCCTGCGTCCCATATGAGTATGCTTTATTCGAATCTCCAGTGGAGCGAGGAAGGAAGGTCGGTTTTAACGGTATAGGTATGATAATATACCTGATCCTTCAATTCCTCTTTTATGCTGTATGCCACGCGGTTCCAGCCCTTTTTGAGCGAAAGGTCGTAAACTCCAGTGTGGTTGTCCTCTTCGATGGTTCCGTCGACGTTCACACCCGCGCTGCTATAAATGTAGCGGATCACCCAGTCGTCGTCATTGCCGGATATGTAGATATTTCCTACATATCCGCTGTTCTGGGCTTCGAACCAGGTATAGGTGGTTATCCTTGCGGATGAATTAGATACACTAATATCGTCGTACGAATCGAATTTATGGTAATAATCGAGCAGGGAGGTAACATTGCCGAGATAACTGGAACCCACCGTCTCGGGAAGGGTCATCGAAAAACCGTCCCGCCAGTAGGATGTGGCCAGTTCCACCTCTTTGGCATCGTTATCGTACCGGGTGTAAAAAACCACGTTCGATATCTCTTCCGTAGAGAGTCCCTTGATATCGGATGCATCGACCGATATCCGGCGAAGTTCGTCCGAGCCGTTGTCTCCGCCGTTCCCGGCGTTATCGTCGTCGCTGCATCCGCTCAATACTATGGCGGAAGCAGCCAGTAATAACATCAATCTTCTCATCGAAAACTCCGACTAATGAAAATGTTGGGTATTGTCGTTGCCCTTTGTTTTCACTATCTTATTATAGACGCCCATAATCAGCAGCGGGGCTGCCCATTGTCCTATAAACAGAGCGGTCTTGCCCTTTTTGAAACAGTGGAATGTTATCGATGCGGCCATAGAGGCCAGGGCTGCGGAGAGGAAAACTATCGAGGGTACGTCTGCGGTATGATTTTCGACTGCTTTCGTTACTTTTCCTTCTTTGTGTTTGTGTCTCATAATCTTAAAATTATTTAATCAGTATCGTTTTGTAAATTTCGGTGAACCTAACGGAGTATTTAAAACAATAATAATACCATAAAATAAGCCCGCAACCCAAAAAGGCGCAGGCTATATGGCAGTCTGAATATCGATAGGCGGAGTAAAAAAAGAAGCCGGTCGCGGAGAGTATTTACGGTCTGGCATGGGCTCGGAACCATGCCGTGGACGACACGCAATTTTTACACACCTCCGGCCGGCTTTCCCTTGCAAAGTTAATAAACCGCCGGCAAATACATCGTTTAATATGTTTTTTATTTGATGTCGTCTTATAGTATGTTTATTATATATTGTTCCATTATTGAAATAGCCCCTATAAATTTGTATAAAAAATGAAAGGGGGCACCGCAATGCCGCAGGCCGAAGTCAGACTGAAGCAGATCGCCGAAAAGCTAAAGGAACTGAGAAAGGAGAAAGGTTATAAAAGCGCGGAGATTTTCGCGTATGACAATAACCTGAGCCGTGTTTCGTACTGGCGCATAGAGAACGGCTTTAATATAACAATGAAAACCCTTATAAGGCTCCTGGACATACATCAAATCACATTATCGGAGTTCTTCCGGGATATAATGTAAGGCGGCCATCCGGATCGTATATTTTATTACC